>CAZPEK010000144.1:0-8754 GCA_964585555.1 uncultured Leptospirales bacterium
TGACTTCTTGTGTAACTCATGTTACGGCTAAGACGATTCTGTGAATTTTTGATATGATTATAAGTCAAAGCTGAAAACAAAAAGAGGTAACCTGTTATGGCGAAAGCCCCCGCGTCACCGGGAGAGATTGAAAACATCCGGGATAATATGATTCATGAAGCGGTTTCGCTTATTAATGAAACAGGCTTTTCAAATTTCAGTATGCGCAAACTCGGATCACGTCTCGGAATTGCGGCCAAGACCATTTACAATTATTTTACCGATAAGGATGAACTCTATCTCATGATTCTAACCAGGGGTTTCGAGATGCTTCTTGAAACCATGGAGAAGGCAAAGGAAGAAAATCAGACCCCCTACCGTCAGCTGCGCGCCATGGCCCGAGCCTATGTCACCTTCGGCATGGAGAATCCCCATCACTATAACATACTTTTTAGTCTTGATGTTCCAAAGTATATAGACTATGTTGGAACGCGTCACGAAAAACTGGCGGAGACTCAAAATCGTTCCGCCTTGAGGGTCGCAGTGCTGACCCGGGAAGTGATGGTTATGGGCGCCCGGAAAAGCAGGAGCGTTAAAATCAAAGATATTGATTATAGCCTTATGTACACCTGGTCGACCCTTCATGGTATTGTTTCTCTTCTCAACAGCAGGGTTACCCTGGAGGTGGGAGATTTTACTACATCGGTGGACCGCCTTGTTGATGATACGGTTGTCATGTTCAAGTAATGAAACGTAAAGGTAAGGGAGTGCAAAAGAAATATTTATGGTAAAGGAAGAAAGAGTTCATTACCGCAACAGTGAGCCGGTTCGTGATGGAGAGTATGTTCTTTACTGGATGCAGCAGTCTCAACGCAGCCGGTACAATTATGCTCTCGAATATGCTGTGACGCGGGCTAATGATCTTGGCTTGCCATGTGTGGTTTTTTTTGCCGTAACTCCTGATTTTCCAGAGGCAAATAAGCGTCATTACCGCTTTATGCTTGAGGGTCTTGTTGAAACCAAAAAAAATCTTGAAGCCCGTAATATTTCTTTTCTTCTCGAAATAACAGATCCCGTGGAGAGGGCCGCGTCTCTTGCAGGAAGTGCCGCCCTGCTGGTTATAGACCAGGGTTACCTGAAAATACAGCGGGACTGGAGAAGTAGACTTATATCAAAAGTTGCCTGTATGTGTGTTGAAATTGAAAGTGATGTTGTGGTCCCGGTTGAGACCGCATCAATTAAAGAGGAATATTCCGCAGCTACCCTGCGGAGAAAACTAATGCCCCTGCTGCCGTCTTTTCTGGTTCTTCCCGAAGAAAATGAAGCACTGGCTGTACTCAAAAAGAATAAACTTCCTCGCGATGATTTTGACAGTCCTGACTCTATTCTTGATAAGCTTACATTCAAAAATAAAATTCCCCCGGTGGACTGGATTTACGGCGGTACCGGGCAGGGGGAAAGATTTCTTGACGAATTCATTAAAAATAATCTTAAATTTTACGATACCCTTCGGAACGATCCAACCCGGGATTTCGCTTCTCACTTGAGCCCCTATCTGCATTTTGGTCAGATCTCTCCGGTTTTCATTGCTCTTAAAGTTATGCGGAGCGGGTTTTCTGCCGCTGACAAGTTTATCGATGAGCTGGTAGTACGGAGGGAACTCTCGGTAAACTTCCTTTATTATAATACTATGTATGATAGTTTCGAGGGGCTTTCCGCCTGGGCAGTTAAGACCCTTCAAGAACATGCTGTTGACCCCCGTCCCTTTATTTATACCCTGAAGCAGTTTGAAGAGGGAGCCACCCACGATCGGTACTGGAATGCAGCGCAAATGGAGCTGGTAAAGACCGGGGCTATGCATGGATATATGCGAATGTACTGGGGGAAAAAGATACTCGAATGGACGAATAATCCAGAAGAGGCATTTGATGTGATGGTTGCACTTAATAACCGGTATGCTCTTGACGGGAGAGATGCAAACAGCTATGCAGGTATCGCATGGTGCCTGGGGAAACATGACCGGCCCTGGAAAGAGCGTCCCATTTTCGGAAAAGTACGTTATATGAATGAGAATGGCTTAAAGAGAAAATTTGCCATAGACCGCTACGCGGAGCGAATTGAGAACCTGTAATTTATTTATGAAACCACAAACGGCCCCTTTTTAAAACCGGTTTCCCTGATTCTTTAAAACCTTCGAAAAAAATCTCTCCATCCCGGTCTGTCTCGTAACCCAATAAAATTACTTTTTCCCCCGGGTAGACCGGGAAGGCATAACGGATTGAGAAGCCCTTTATTTTTTCCATTTCTCCTTCAAAGAAAGAATCCCGCAGGGCATTGGTCATCATCGCGGTTATGCATACCCCGTGCATTATGGTACGGGGAAGTCCCGCGAGTTTTGATAAAAAGTTACTGGTATGCATAAAGTTACGGTCTCTCGATACCCTGGCATATTTCAGTTGCTGTCCCTCGAAGGTCTGGAATTCAGTCCTGAATATTTCTTTGCCGTGGTCTGGCTCTGAAATTTTTTCAGCATTTTTATAATCGCCGGTACCCTTGATCAGGAAACCGGTCACTGCTTCAAAGGCGTCGTTGTTGTCAACGGTTGCCCGGGTTCTCAGGTTAATCATTTCGCCTGCCGGGGTGTTAAAGATATCCTGTATGTCCATGGTGACTGAGACGGCCTCTCCAAGGTGAATGGGATGCTTCCACAGGGCCTCCTGCTGGGCATGGACCATTTTGAAGATATTAAGGTCAAGGCCCTTGAGGGTCATCATATGCTCAAACATCGGGTAGAGAAGCCGTGATATGTAGAAGGGAGGCGCAAGGGTGTCATCCTCTGTATAGAGCCCGGGATTGTCACTGGTCGCTTCTACATATTGGGCTATATCTTTTTTGTGAATAGGGGCGAATTTCCGTGTTATTGAGTAGCCGATCATTGCCCGGTTCATGGCGCATGAAGCACGGTTTTTAATCATTGCAGAAAACATTGCTTTGCTTGGTAAAGCCATAGTCTGGTTACTCCGAAGAATTAATTTTTAAACTACCGAAATGTGTTATTTCTGCATTGCAATGGTATGCCAGATATCCGCTGTTTCATTATGGCTTTGAGCTTTGCGAATAATGTATATCTGTTTTGATTTTCCTGCAAGAAAAAATTCATCCCCGTGTAGTCTTCTTCGGTATAAGGTGCTCTTTTGAGAGTTTATTTGGGTCAAAATGAGCTGTGTTTATCCTGAAAAAGATAAAAATTTAATATATATTTTTGTACATATCGGTAGAAATGCGCAATGAAAGAGCAGAATGCTGAAAAAAAAGCACAAACAGGTTGACATTTGCTGGATTTAAAATTATTATAGGCGGGTTGTTTATTTTAATCATTTAAATCATGAGGGGAAGAAAAAATGAAAAAGCAATTTATTACAATTGCTGCCGCTATAGCCATTGCCTTTTCAGCGGGAGCGCTCCTTGCAGATGACGGTATCAAGGCAGGACCTGAAACTCTTGGAACAACAGATGTAACTGACGGTGTCATTTTAGCTCAATCAAAATTTGATAAGCTTATCGAAAAGAAAGAGAGAAAAAAGAATAAGAAGGCCCGTGCCCGGGAACGGCGTAAGCGTGAACTTGAGCGCAAACGACTTGAGCGTGAACGACTTGAGCGTGAACGACGACGCCACCATCATCGGGACAGAGTCTCAAGGCGTCCACTGAGGGTTATGAAATCCCATCTTTCACCGAGCAGCAGTGTTCGTTCCGCCAGGCGGATGTCGAGCAATGTTCGTCCCGGTGAACGTGTTTATTTTTATTACAGAGTCGGCCCTATTCAAACCCATAACCGAAGGGCACCGATAAAAACACGGCTGGTTGTTCGAAAGGATGGGCGTACTGTCTATAACGGCACATGGAGAAAAAGAGACGCAGCCCGGGCAGGACACCGTGGCGGGGATCTCAGGTATTACGAATCTGCACAGTGGAGCTATCGTGTTGCAAGACACAACGCCGGTGGTCGATACAGTGCAACTATCTATTTCCAGGATGTTAGAAATAGAAAAACCACATCTATAAATTACCACTTTACTGTTAAAAGGAGCCGTCACTATCGGGGATCACATGGCACTCGTTATTACAAGCGCCCAACCCCGCATCGCGCGACCCGTTATAACAATCGCAGCCGATACGGTGGAACCCGTTATAACAATCGCAGCCGATACGGTGGAACCCCTAATGTTCTGCCTTAGAATTATAGAACATTGAACTTTTTATCGTACATCGACCCAGTCAGAAAAGGCCACCTCAGCGTGGCCTTTTTGCTGTTTATGCTTCTTCCTCTCTGGCCTATGGATTTTCATTATTTTTTTGCTGACCGCCTGGTTCTTGCCCATGGGGCGGCACTGCTGTTTTTTTTTCTGTTTTTATTTCGTTCATGGAAAGGAAGTGTATCTTTCCATCTGACAGTACCTGATATCATCCTGGGACTTTTCTATTTCAGCTTTTTTCTTTCCCAGGCTGCTGCTGATGTTTCGGCAACCGGGGTTCTTCCTTCTCTTCTCGAATCTTCTTATGTCATGATATATGTTGCTTTCAGGATAATGGGAGAAAAGCTGAAAGACCCGGGAGATTTTAAGGTCTTTGCCCTGATGATCTGTGGGAGTACAACCCTCCTGGCTCTCTGGGGGCTTCTTCAATATTTTACCGGTTTTGATGTGGCGGAAGATTTAAAGGCCCTTTTTGTCAGCCATCATCTTCCTGTTATTGCCTCTATGGGCAACCCGAATTTTCTCAGTGAGTTCCTGGTTCTTGCCATGCCTCTGACTCTTGCGGGGGGTTTGCAAATGAAGCGTTTTTCAGTTTTTTCGATTATCTTCCTGCTTCAGGGACTTTGCATCTACCTGACCTATTCACGTCTTGCCTGGGCTGTTTTTCTGATGTTTATGGGCGTTTCGTTTTCTTTGCCCGGGAGAACCGGCGACGCCTCGGTTTTTTGTATGCTGCGGCACTCCTGGCGGCGGGTATGTTTTTAACTGTTCATCACTACCGTGGATCTCCCCAGGCTGAACGAGTCGTCAAAAATCTGACCACCCAAAGCCCCTTTGTCGAACGGGCCGCTATGTACCGGGCCTCATGTGGCATGGTTAAAGACTCATCACTTCTGGGCCACGGACCGGGGGCCTTTGCCAGGGATTTCCCCCCCTACCGGAGCCGGGCCGAGCAGGAGGCGGGTAAGCCGGCAGGAAAAGAGACCCCTGAACTCAAACATGCTCATTCTGACTTTCTTGAGATTGCCTATGACAATGGATTTTTGGCCTTATTTTTTTATTGCGGCCTGATGGTGTTCGGGGTTTTGCGGGGTCTTTCTCTGGTAAAACGAAATGAAGGGGATTTGAGAAACGGGGCAGCAATGATTCCTCTTCTTGTACTTCCTTTCAGTCTCTGGGCCTTTCCTTTTTTTCTTCCTTTCAGTAAAATACTTTTTCTTTTTTCCCTTGCCTCTATTGGCGGCGGTGAAATTCTTATAGATAAGAAATGGCTTTTAAAGGGGGTGTCCCTGATACTTGCCGGGGCGTGTATTTTTTCCGTCTTCTGGCAGGTGCGTTACATGGAATCTCAGTATTATTATAATAAAGGTATTGACCTTTTTGATCGTGACATGAAAACAGGAAGGGAGGCCCTTGAAAAAAGTATTGAACTTTTTCCCTACGAAGGATTCTCATGGTTCAGTCTCGGCTCGCTTCTTCTTAACGGCGGGTACCGGGAGGGGATTGATCATGTCGAGGCGTCACTGCTTTTTTATGCTGACGGGCCTGCCTTTTTGACCCTGGCCCGGGGAAGCCGTGATCATGATGAGATTGACGCGTCCCTTGCATATTACCGCCGATACCTTCAGCTTATCCCGGGTGATGAAGCGGTTCGGCGGGAAATGAATGAATTGAAAAAATATCATGAAAATAATTAAAACCAAAAAGCTCTTTCGATATGTTACCATCGGCACCCTTGCCCTTGTTCTTCTCTCGGGGGTTGAAGCTATTCATGGGGGCCTCGGCTTTCCTTTGAAATATCCGAAGAGGGTAACCGGTACCTTTGGTGAGTACCGGGGCATCAAGTTTCATCGGGGCCTTGATATGAGCTGCGGGGGAAGAGTCGGCGTTCCCGTACTGGCTGCCGATGACGGATATATCAAAACCGTGATGTACCAGAAATGGGGCATCGGGTACTGCCTCTTCCTTCAGCATGGCGGGGGGCTTGTCACCATGTACGGACACCTGAGCCGTTTTAGTTCAAAAATTTCCCGTCACCATGCAATGAAAAAACTGCGGGAGAAGATACTCGACCGGGAAGATTTTCGAAAAGATTTTTCCAGCGCAGTGATACCGGTCCGCAGGGGGGAAGTGATCGCCTACACGGGAGACACGGGCATTGGCATGGCCCACCTCCATTTTGAAGTGAAGCAGGGGGATAACCGGTTTTTGAATCCCCTGAAAAGCGGACTGCATATTCCCGATACCAGTAAACCGCTTATTCAGCGGGTCTATATGCTTCCCCTTGACGGGTACTCCCATGTAAATGGAGAAGCCCGTGAGGCATCTTTTTCTGTTATCCGGGCCAGGGGGAAAAAGGGCATCTATTATTTGAAGGGGGGAGCAGTCCCTGAAGTTGCCGGTACCGTCGGTATCAAGATAAAGGCCTGTGACCGGGTCAATTACCGGAACCGGGTATCGGTCTACGGTTTCGATGTTAAACTCGATGGAAAGTCGGTTTACCGGCATTTTTTTAAGGGCATTGCCCGGTCAGAGACCTACCACATGGGGCTTTATTTTGATTATGACCGAAGTTCATACAGTCATTATATTTATTATGCCTGGGATCGGCGCAACAACCGGGGGGCCCTGAAGGGACTGAAACCAGGGAAGACTTACCAGGTTACCGCTTACTTCTACGACGCAGCAATGAACCGTTCAAGTCTCTCCTTCAGGGTTCGGGGAGCCCGGCCTTTTTCACGGGCAAAATGGAAGCGCCGGGTGAATCTTGAGCCCGGGGATGATCTTGATCTTGCGTCCCGGGACGGGAAGTTTTCTCTCTACTTTGATGAAAAGAGTGGTCTTTATAAAGAGGAAGTAGTCATTCGCCGGGAAGCCCCCTTTTCGATTGATGAACCGGGGCTGACCATGAAGTCATCGATTTACGCGGTTTTTCCTACCAGCCTGGCTCTTGACAAACCGGCGCGTGTCCGCTTCAAGTATACGGGCCGTGACCGGGACAAGGTGGGCATCTATGCAATTACCGGATCAAAGGGCTACTTTTATTTTGCGGGAGATAGACGTAATGGGAGTTATATCGAAACTGAGGCGCGAAAAATGGGAAGATTTTTTCTGGTCCGTGATGATGTTCCCCCTCACATCGGTAAAAGCAATGTCAGAAAAGTAAAGGGACGTCGACTGATCTATTTCTACCTTGCGGATATCGGCAGCGGTGTTGATCTGGACCGTGTTGATCTTTCCGTAGACGGGAAAAAAGTGAAGTGGGATTTTGATCCTGACAAGGGGCGCCTTGAGATTTTGCGGCATAACAGGATATGGCGCCGCGGCAGGCATGAGGTGCGGCTTCGGATCTATGACCGGGCAGGGAATGTTTCTCCTCTGAAGAAGTATTCCTATCGGGTCAGATAATATTTTATCCAATTTTTTTCAACACGATAAGGGTAATATCATCCTGCTGATCGATGATATCCCTCAGGTGCTCATGGTAGTCAAGAACGATGTGGTTGAGCACCTCCTGGGCAGATGCATCAGGGGCGGTTTCAAATGATTTTGCAATTTTTTCAAGATTGTAAATCTCATCTTCCAGGTTTCGGGCTTCGTTCAATCCGTCGGTATAGAGAAAAATGTAGTCTCCTTTTTGTAATTCAAATTCAATTGATTCATAGTCATAATTAAATTCTACAATGCCGAGAAATGCGCCGGCGATGCGCTGCTTGTATTTTTCTTCAGGGAAGTAAACTTCCCCCCCCCTTTTTATCATTATATCGTTGTGTGCGGCATTGGCATATTCAACACGGGTATCATCGAACCTGAGAAGTACGCCGGTGATATAATTTCCCACGTCACCGATTTCTTTTTGCAGATTTTCGTTGGTTTTTGTCATGACTTCATTGAGGGGAAGTTTTTCTCCTTCGAAGAAGTTTCTGAAAATGACAGACTTGGCTATCATGGTAACCAGTCCCGAAGCGATTCCGTGTCCTGAAACATCAAAGATTCCGACGCCCTTGAGCTCGTCATCTTCCATGTAAAAATCATAGAAGTCGCCGGAAATGCCCATCATCGGCTGGTACATAAAGGCAATATCCCATTTGTCTGATACGGGGGGCACATTGGGAAGAAAGCTGTTTTGCACATTAATAGCCATTGCCATGTCTTTCTGCCGGATTTGCTGGGTCCTTATCAATTCATTGTTTCGTTCCTGGAGGTGATCATTGGTGGTTTCAATTTCCGTAAGGGCATCTTCGAGCTGGTTGGTTCGTCTTTTGACCTTATTTTCCAGATCAATGTTCAGTTCAAAGAGCTGGTTCTTCAGCCGGTTTATTCGATCGGCGAGGCCCAGGGAAAGAAAAACAACATTGAATACAATCCCAATGGGTAAGGTGTAACGGTTAAAAAAACCTGTTTCAATGCCCAGCAGTCTCGAAAGGGCCAGCATTGCAGTGGCGACAATCAGGATACCCCAGGCGGCGAGAAAAAACCAGGCCCGGCGCATTCGATGCCTGAGGGCAATTATTGAAAT
>CAZPEK010000145.1:0-5899 GCA_964585555.1 uncultured Leptospirales bacterium
AATTTCGTGCCACGTTCCGGTAATCTGATGATAAAGATTACATGAAACAGAGTTTTTCTTTTATTCTCAGTAACAGCAAACTGAACAACCTCACGAGTCTTATGAAAATTCATAAAGAAAACAAAATAACTTTTATTGAAGATGGTATCTACGGTAACAAAAAGGGTCTCTTGAAATTTTTCAAAGAGACCCTGTGACGTACTGTTTTAATCGTGCTTGAGTATTTATTTTGTCATATCAAGAAAATAACTAACTGTCAGTTTAATATGATGATCAAAAACATCCTTGTCCATGGAAGCAGACTCCGTTGGATAGGTCATCTGGTACCAGTACCCTAATTTTACAGTTAAGGCCTTAACCGGTTTATAAACCACTCCGCCAAGGACATGGTGTTTAAAAAATCCCTGCTGAACGTCTTTTTCAGGTGTCGTAAGGTGGAAAATTTCATACCCCAGCTCAAGCTTTAATTTTTTATAAAAGGGAAGTGGATAAATTAAATCAATAAAATGCCTCATGATAAATTCATTGTCACTCTCTTTATCGACGCCTGACTGTTTGTAAGAAGCAGAGAACCAGTTCCATAACGCAAGGCGGTAAGAAATAGTTAAAAAGGGAAGCTTGTATTTTATCTCTGTCGGCCAGTAAATGGTGTGAAGCCAGTAGGGGTCAGGGTCAGAAGCCTTGTCGCCTGCCAGATAGAAACCCATGGGGCGGTACATAAGTGAACTCGAGAGGGAAAGATTTTTTGCAAGGGTGCCGCTCCACATCGGTCCAATAAAAAACTCATTCAGCCAGAGGCTTTGGGTCTCTGTGTTTGTCTCTGTACCGTTTACCGATTGAGAAAAGCTGAAATTATATTTAAAACCATATTCAGCATCAATACCAAAACCACTTTTGTGAAGCTTTGATTTAAAGGCAAATTGTCCCCAGAGCTGCCCCCTGGTGATATCAGTATTTGTCTGCCCCTGCAATGCTCCTGCAGTTGCACAAACAAATAAAATAAAGATAAGAATTTTTTTCATATCTCCTCCATGAATGTTAATGTAATATATTTATATGATCCTGATGAATCATAGTATAGACTTGAGAACCGAGTCGCTTTTTTAAACTGTGTACTTTCCAGTTAGGGATAATTGCCTTGAAATTCAGACCATCAGTGTTAAGGATTCCTGTGTATATGTTTCCTTCATACTGTATTGAAAGAAGTCTGGTTTCAATTATATTAAGCCCCTCATCTAGATTCGAAGATCCCTGGACGATATTTTCTTCAATGATTATATGCTCCGGGCGTATGGCGATGCCTACCGGTGTATTTTTGTTGATCATTTCATTTGTTCTTAAAAGAAGATTCTCTACTGCAATCACAGAGTGATTGCTGTTCTTACTTTTAATGATTCCCCGGTATAAAGAGGCGCCGACAAAACTGGCAACAAATTCATTTGCCGGCTTATTGAAAACATCATCAAGGGTGCCGGATTGCAGCATGTGCCCCTCTCTGAAGATTGCAACTTTACTGGCAAAGCTCCATACATCATCAAGGTCATGGGTAATGTGAATAACAGTAATTTTTTTTTCAGTTATAATGTTTTTAAGCAATTGTCTTATTTCGATACGGGTCAAGGGATCAAGAGCAGAGAACGGTTCATCCATAAGAAGAAGCTGCGGTTCCACAACAAGTGTGCGCGCAAGGGCCGCCCTTTGCTGTTCTCCCCCGGAAAGGGTATCGGGTTTTCTTTCTAAAAGATGATTGATGTTTAGCTTTTTTGAGATTTCAAGAATAATCTTTTTGCGATTTTCTTTTTCTTTTTTACCCTTTAACTTTTTTTTAAGCCCGTATTCAATGTTCTGATAAAGGTTGAAATGAGGCATGAGTGCATAGTCCTGGTAGACAATACCGATTTTTCTTTTTTCAGGGGCAAGGAAGGTTATGTCTTTGCCTTTAATATGAACACGACCATTTTTAAGTTCATGAAAACCAACAATGCTTTCAAGTAGAATGGTTTTTCCAGCGCCAGTGGGGCCAATAATGGTACAGTAGTCTCCCTCATCCAAATCCAAATTAATATCATTGAGAGTGAAGTCACCCAGTTCCACGGAAATATTTTTTATGGAAAGAAAGCTCATATGCTGGCCTCTGTTTTTTCAAAGATAAAGATAGCAAGAAAAGAGACACTGATGAGAATAATACCGCTTGTCAATGCCATACCCATATTGCCGTATGAGATATTTAAATAAAGAGTAATGGGAAGGGTGTTGGTTATTCCCGCAGAACCTCCCGCAAGAATGAGGACTGTCCCGAAGGTCCCAATGCAGCGGGCAAAGGAGATTACTATGGAAGCAATAAGCCCATTTCTTGCCATAGGTAGACTTACTTTGAGAAAGGTCTCTCCCTGTCCATATCCAAGGCTTCTTGATATAAATTCATAGCGGGGATTGATATAATCAAAAGTTGATTTTAAAATTCTTATTGAATAGGGAAGAGCGGTAAAAAACTGTGCGGCAACAACACCTTTTTGAGTGAAGACAAAATTGAGGCCAATCTTTTTCAGGGCGTCGCCAATGGGCGTATTGCCAAAGAGGAGTAAAAGCGCAAGCCCCAGAACAAGTTCCGGAAAGGCAACCGGTAGATCTATAATCGCCTTTACGATACTTTTCCCGAAAAAGTTATAGCGGGAGAGCGCATATCCAATGGGTATTGAAAATAGTATTACCAGAAGAGTTGATACCGCTCCGGTCCATAAAGACAGCTTTAATGAAAACTTCATTTCTTCTGAAAAGAGGTTTTTTAATACGTCAGACCATTGCGGTACATAGAAAAAAGCACCAATGGCAATGATGAGGAGTAGCGTGATCAGCAATGATAGAAATATCAGTGTGCCTTTGAAAAAATTTATTTTTTCCAACAGGTGAAGCCCCACTTGTTCCAGATTTTCATTCCTTCCTTTGATGAAATAAAACTGTTGAATTTTTTTGCTAATGGTATGTTCTTGCTTACGGTTGTTATTGCTGTCGGAATAGTCTTTATGATGTTTTTTTCAGGGGCAATTTCAATACTTTGAACTTTTTCTTTATCCTCTGCCCATGCGGTAATGTCTTTCCATACAATAGCGGCATCTACCTGGCCCAGGGCTGGATAGATAAGAAGTTGATTAACCGTTGGTCCCTTTACGGTTACATTCTTTTGAATTTTTTCCCATAGCTTGTTTTTTTTAAGAAGCTTTTTGGATACCCTCCCTATGGCGGGTCCCTTTGGGTCTCCAAGGGCGACTTTGATCCCTGGTCTAATGAGATCTTCAAGCTTTTTGATTTTTCCGGGATTTCCCTTTGGAACAACAATGACCGGTACATGAAGCACGAGTTTTTTTATGCTCTCTTTTTGTACCCAGTTATTTTTCAGGGCATCTTCGGTATATTTCTCTGCTCCTGGAATAAGGATGTCACAATACTGGCCGGTAGCGACCATGCCAAATATTTCTCCCGAGGAGCCGTAGTGAGCCGTAACATGTACGTTGTTTTTTTTCTCAAAACGATTTATACATTCTGATATGGGTTTGATAAGCCCTGCACCGGAAAAGATAACAAGGTCTGCATCTTTCTTTTGACTGCAGCTGCTATAGCAAAGAATTATTGTAAGAGCAAAGAATGAAATAAGAGCTTTCCTGTTCATATGAGTCTCCTATCTATAGTAATCACTATAGTTAGCTATATCTAACTAAGTGCTTACAACTTAATTTCATGCTGTCTGTCTGTCAATGTAGTTTTTTGTAATAATTGGTTAAAATATTAGAAAATTGCTGTTTTGGTTGGTGTTTTCTGTGTTAAGATTCTGAAGCTCAACCTGTCTGGGATTTTCCGGACAGGTTGACTAGTTACGCATTTGTTACTTTTTTTTTTTTCAACAAGAGGCATCACGGGCCCCATGTTGCCTTTTGATCAAGCCGGGAACCCACATTGGTTCACAATGAGGATATTCCCATGTAAAGTGAGGCACTTTTTTTACTTGAAAACTTTCTTTCAGGGGATGGCTGAAAACGACACGTAAATGTCTGTATTGAAGCCAGGTAAACTCTTCCCTGATTTTATTCGGATCAACTGAAGGTTTTTGTCCTTTGGGTAGATATTTAAGATTATCCTTTAAATCCCTTAAACGCTGCAACAGCTCGGGTTTCGGATATTCCCATTTGATTTTACAATCTTTCAGCTGGTTATCCGGAGTGTCAGGTTCATGCTTCCATGCGGACCATCTTTTGTAGGGGAGAGGATTGGCCTTGTTATGACTTCCGAATATTTTCACCGCATTCCACGACTGGATGCCGTCCTTCCAGCCCCCAATCCAGGTTTCCTGTGTATCAATTCGCTGCATGACAATAGCATGACCAAGGTTTTTGTCAATGTTAAGGGTTCCAAACTGGAACCTTCCGCCTGTAATATAGGCGAGTGAATCAGCAATTCATGGAGATTTCCCGCCGATACCGCGCAGTAATGTCCTGTCCGCATATCCTTCGGGGAACATCTCATCAATCATGAGTCTGCATATAGCTGCAGTGTAATACAGGGCTTCACATGAATGTCCATGAAAACGCACAATATCCTTCATCCCGAAACCAAGGGTGTATTTAAAATACTGTCCCGCGGTTCCTTCCGTAAAGATAGACTGAAATTCAGGGAGATATTTACATTCTTCCATGAGTGGTGCATAAAATGACGGAGTGCTGTCTATTGGATCTGTATTTCTGTAGATGTACCTGGGGGGGGCATCAAATGCCTTCCATTTACTCATGTGCTTTTTTTCAAGCTCTTCGTATTGTTTTTGTTTTTTTTTCCAATACAGCCTGATAGCTTTTTGCCTCGGTTCTGCCGCTTCAGCAGCAGTACCGGCACCCAGGGTAGCCGCAACCGCTCCAATAGATGCAATGCCTGTTTGCTTGAGAAATTCTCTTCGCTCAAGCTTTTTCTTTTCGTCTGAACCCATTAAAACCTCCTTTTTGGATTTTGTGGAATCTTTACGTTATGTAAATTTTGAACTCGCAAAATTAAAATTTTACGGTTCTATAAACTATAACCATAGATCAAACAGTGATGGGTGCCGCACTAATGCTATTTTACAGAAACTTTGTACACGACACCTGAACGTTACACACTGTTGATTTGATTTAACATTTCAGCTGTCTAATTTTAATAGTCAAGAAGAATAATGCTTAATTTGTAAATATTAGGTTTTTTTTGTAGGAATATTCATTTCGTCTAAATAGTTATAGGAGAACTTAATTGAAGCAAATTCTCTACTGGCAGTAAAAAAATTTTTAACATCCTGGGCTTCCCAATCGTTTATACTTCAAGAGGCCTGAAGATGAAAAATCCAAACCAGCATGACAAACGCTACAAGAAACTTTTCTCAAACCCGATCCTGCTTCGGGAATTACTTGAGTCCTTTGTTGAAGAAGATTTTATAAGGGAGCTTGATTTCTCAACCCTTGAAAGAATCGATAAGTCATTCATTACCGACAGGTTTCAAGAAAAGGAATCTGACATTATCTATAAGATCAATTATAAAGATCAGAAAATCTATATTTATCTTCTCATAGAGTTCCAGTCCACCGTGGACAGGTTTATGGCCCTCAGAATTTTACGGTATATCTGTGAATTCTATGAGTTTCTGGTACAGCAGAAGATTAAAAAACTTCCCGCAGTCTTTCCGATACTTTTATATAATGGTGATGCCCGATGGACGGCACAAAGCAATATCAAAGAATTGATTAACCATGTGATACCTGAACAGTATATTCCCGATTTCAGCTATTATGCGGTACTTGAAAATGAATTATCCAAAGAAACATTGCTGAAAATACAAAATGTTGTTTCTGCAATATTTTATATTGAAAACAGCAGTGTAGAAGAA
>CAZPEK010000145.1:5909-8705 GCA_964585555.1 uncultured Leptospirales bacterium
CAGGAGACGGGGGATTTGCCCAGTACATGGGAGAATTCCTGACAGCCGTAAAATTATTCCAAATATAAATAAGATTGTAGAATTATTAATGACAGAGAGTCCTGAAGTAGTTAACTTGTTTAAGAACTGGCTGCATGATCTCTTAGGCTGTAAAGATAACGAAATCACCGAATCTCTCACTGATCTGGAGGGTACACACGAAATGTTTGCAACAGCCCTTAAAAAGCATGACGACGAATTAAAACGTACAAGTGAACAGAAAGGCATAGAGAAAGGCATAGAGAAAGGTATAGAGAAAGGTATTCAGGAAGGAAAAATAGAAGATGCCATGAAAATGAAAGAGAAAGGTTTTAGTCTGCATGATATAATTGAAATCACCGGACTTTCAGAAGAAATTCTCATTCAGTCGGGGATCCAATAAACTACCCGCCGCCAATAATACCCTTTGCAGCCCGGATGCCTGATGCCCAGGCGGCGGTGATACCCCGGCTTGTTCCGGCCCCGTCGCCAATCATGTACAGGTTTTCGCTCACCTTGAAATGCTCATCAATGAAACGGGGCCTGTTGCCGTAGGTCTTTATCTCAGGATAATACATTATTGTTGAGGGGTGTAGTATGCCGGGGATAATAGTATCAAGGAGTTTCATGGAGCGCCAGATTCCCCTGAGTATTTTTGCCGGCATTGCCAGCCCGATGTCTCCCGGTGTGGCGCTTGTCAGGGTAGCCTTAAAATCATAAAGGTCGTCATTAAAATTTTCTTTTTTTGAGCGCTTTCCCAGCCTGAAGTCACCAATGCGCTGCATCATCGGCATGCCCCCTGAAAGCTGCATGGCCATCTGTCCCAGGATAGCGGCAAACTGCTGCCCGCTTACCACTGGATCAGTCAGGCGTATAGTATTGAGCATTGCGAAGTTTACCAGGCCATTGGGCTTTTTATCTTTGCTGAAAGAGTGACCATTTACCGAGTAGTATTGATCGTATTTTTCCCGAACCACATAGGCGGCACCTGAATTAGTACAGAAGGTTCGTACATTGTCAGGGAAAAGAAACTTCGGGTCATAGTAATCTTTAACAATTGAATAATGCTCTTCCCGTGTTTCAACCCGCACACCGATATCTACAACATTATCTGTATAGGGAACACCGCAGTTGAGCATGGTACGCTGCAGCCAGAGAGCACCTGAGCGGCCGGGGGCTAGAATGCAGTCGTTATATGCAACAATTCCCGTCTCGCCGGTGAGGGTTATCTCTTTTTTAATCGGATCTATCTCAAGGGCCTCGGTTTCAAGGAAGATATCAACCCCTTTTGCAGATAGCTTTGAAGTCAGGTCTTCTATAAGAAGCCTGGCCCTGTCTGTTCCTACATGGCACTGGTCTATCTTAAGAAGAGAAACCCCAAGCCTTCGGGCCCGCCCCAGGTAAAGCTCAATATTCTTATGTTTTTTGATTGCCGGCTTCAGGTGGTCCCTGACCAGGTCGAGGTACGAGGCGGCCTGGTCTACCGTCCATAAATTTTCAGGGAAGCCGACAGGGTAGGTGTAATTCTGCTTGCAGTCATTACGGAGCCCCCCGGTGCTTATCCGTGATTTATCTATTATCAGGATCGAAGAGGCTCCCTGGTCTATTAAATGAAAAGCGGCACCGAGACCGGCGGGGCCTGATCCGACAATAATTACATCATATTTTTTTTTCATATTTTTTTTATTATGTAACAAAAAAGCTTTAATGTACTCTCTTATAACAAGTGTTCGATGATAATACAATAATTTTTTGTTGAGGTCTGTACAATAAAAATATCTAAATTGAACTTTACAAAATAACGTTACCTCCATAACATTATATTACAGACATTCTACCTTCCCCGGATTTCCGCGGGAAGGTTTCTGTTTTTGAGTGTCATAATTTTTTCTCCACAGGAGCTTTCCTTTATGAACCAGAGTAACCCGGAAATTAAATACCGAAAAGACTACCAGCGGGCAGATTATACCATTCCTGAACTATATTTTACCTTTAACCTCCATGATACTGCAACTATTGTAAGGGCAGAGATGCATGTTGAGCTCGCGGGGGAAAACAAAAAGGCTCCCCTGGTTCTTGACGGTGAAGGACTCGAGCTTCTGGGAGTTGAAATTGACGGAAGAGGACTTGCTTCAGAAGAGTACCAGGTAGATGAAAAGCACCTCATCATCAGTGATGTTCCTGAAAAATTTAAATTGATAATTGAAACCCGAATCAATCCGGCGGAGAACACTGCCCTTGAGGGCCTTTATAAGTCTGGGGCAATATTCTGCACCCAGAATGAACCTGAAGGTTTTCGGCGCATCACCTATTTTATAGACCGGCCTGATAACATGGTAAGATTTACCACTAAAATAATTGCTGATGAAGAAACCTGTCCGGTTCTTCTTTCTAATGGAAATCCTGTAGACCGGGGAACCCATGGAAAGGGCCGGCACTGGGTAACCTGGAAAGACCCCTTTCCGAAGCCGTGCTATCTTTTTGCCCTGGTGGCGGGAGACCTGGGTATGGTGAAAGACAGCTTTACAACCATGTCGGGCCGTGATATTGAACTTGAGATATACTGCGATCCGGGAAATGAAAATAAATGTCTTCATGCCATGGAGTCTCTGAAAAAATCAATGACCTGGGATGAAGAACGGTTTGGCCTTGAGTATGATCTTGACATCTATATGATAGTCGCTGTTGATTCTTTTAACATGGGGGCCATGGAAAACAAGGGTCTCAATATATTCAATTCACATTATGTGCTTGCTGATCCTGAAAGCGCTACCGACG
>CAZPEK010000146.1:0-8673 GCA_964585555.1 uncultured Leptospirales bacterium
AAAAATGACATTAGAACAAAACATACAGGAAAAAATAAACCAGTGGAGCGCCCCGCCCTATGATGATGCTTCAATACATGAAATTAAAGAACTTGCTGCGGCGCACAATGAAGCTGAACTGCGAGACCGGTTTTACCGTAGTTTAAATTTCGGAACCGGGGGCCTTCGGGGTGTTATCGGCGCTGGAACCAACCGGATGAATATCTATACGGTGGGCATGGCAACCCAGGGACTTGCCAACTATATTTTAAAAAATTCCAGCAACCCGGGTGTCGTCATCGTTCGTGACTCCCGACGCATGTCACTTGAATTTGCCCGAAGAACCGCCGAGGTAATGGCGGGCAATAACATCAAAGTCCACTTCTTTGATGATATCATGCCTACGCCTATCTGCTCCTATGCCATCAGAAAGCTCGGCGCTACTGCCGGCGTTGTTATCACTGCAAGCCACAATCCCCCTGAATACAACGGCTACAAGGTATACTGGGAAGACGGTGGGCAGATCGTCCCTCCCCGCGACTCAGATATTATCCAGGAGGTCTCAAAGGTAGAAGATATCTCAACGATAAAGGCAGTTGATTTTGAGGAAGGAAGAAAATCCTGCATTATTACCCTGGCGGGAGAAGATATAAGAGAAGCGTACTTCACAGAACTTGCCCCCTACACATCGCAGGTAACGAATCCCTCATCGCTGAAAATGGTATTTACTCCAATTCATGGTTCAGGATACCGGATTATTCCCGACCTCTTTACATACTTTGGTTTCACTTCACTTACTGTGGTTCCCGGGCAGGAAGAGCCCGACGGGAATTTCCCTACGGTTGCCTCCCCGAATCCTGAAGAACCCGCTGCCCTTGCAATGGCGATAGAAGAAGGCCAAAAGACCGGTGCGTCACTTGTCATGGCCACCGACCCGGATGCAGACAGGATGGGTGTCGCGGTTCGTGAAGCCGATGGCTCGTACCGGCTCATCAACGGCAACCAGATCGGTACCCTCCTTGAGGCATACATCCTTGAGAGGCGAAAAGAGGAAAACAAACTTCCCTCCGATGGACGTATTATCAAGACAATCGTTACCACGGAACTTCAAAAAAGAATCGCCCATGCCTACGGCTGCCTCACCGAAGAAGTTTTAACTGGTTTCAAGTGGATTGCTGACCGGATGAAAGAATACGACAACCAGGATGAAGGTACTTTCATCTTTGGCGGCGAAGAAAGCTACGGCTACCTGGCCATTCCCTTTGTACGAGACAAGGATGCCGTCAGTTCATGTTATTTTTTCGCAGAAATGGCTCTCTGGCTCCAAAACCAGAATTTAAGGGTAACGGATTTTCTTGATGACCTGTACAGAAAATACGGCCTCTTTTTTGATTCATTGAAGTCTCTGACCCTGAAGGGCATCGAGGGAGTAGAAAAAATTCAAAACATTATGAAATTCTTCCGCGACGATCCCCCCAGGGAGATTGACGGAAGAAAGGTTTTACTGGTTAAAGATTTTGAGAGCCAGAGGTCTTTTGTCCCCGCTACAGGCGAAAGAACGGTGATAGATAGACTTCCTTCATCAAATGTTCTGCAATATGAAATTGAAGGCGGCGGCCGTGTTACCATGCGTCCCTCAGGGACCGAGCCGAAAATCAAGTTTTATTTCAGCCTTCATACCGATGATGTGGGAGAAGACCTTGAGGATGCAAAAGATAAACTTTCAGCTCAACTGAAAAAACTTGAAACAGCCCTGCTTTCCATGGTGGAAAAGATATAATATATTACATGTAAGGATGGAGGGGGCCCCGCACCCCATCCTTAAAATCCATTGCATCAAAAAAAATCTAAAGATTTTGAAAAAGCTCTTCTTCTTTCTGTTCCATTCGCTTTTCCTCTTCAGAAGAGAGCTCATGATCATATCCAAGGAGATGAAGGATGCCGTGAATCACCAGGCGTTTCACCTCATCATGGGGAGTAACACCAAATTCAACTGCCTGGCGCAATGCCGTATCAATAGAAATGTAAATATCTCCCAGTTCTTCATGCTCTTCTTCAATGCCGGGAAAGGGATTTTCACGATAGGCAAAACTGATAACGTCGGTAGGCCGGTCTTTTTTCCGGTAATCCCGGTTTATTTCATGAATTGTTTTGTCATCGGTGAGAATAATTGAAACAGAAACCTGCAGCTCTTCCATTGCTCCAAGGGCGCGCCGGGCAATATCAGAAACTATTTCAGCAGTGACTTCATCGGGGAACGAGACATCTCCTTCTACAAAACAATTAATGAGAGGTTCGCTCACTACCGCTTCCATTTTGTTTTGTATTCCGGTTTACCTGGTTTTCAAGGTTCTGCACATCGTGGGTTTCCGGATAGGCAATCCGTATATGATAAACTCCTGAAAGAATCTGCATAAAGGAATCCTGTATTATCCGCAGGTCATGCATGGAGAGATCAGTATATTCAAGCTGCCCTTCGTTCAGTTTATTATAGATGATTTTGCTCACCATACCCTCAAGCTTTTCATTGGTCGGATCCTGCATTGATCTTGAAGCTGCTTCTATAGCATCAGCGAGCATGACAACCGCAGATTCACGGCTTCGGGGCTTAGGGCCCGGATATTGAAATTCAATCTTTTTTATTTCATCTTCATCATCCGATTCTGAAGCCGCTTCGAGAGCCTTATGGTAAAAATATGTCATGGTTGTTTCGCCATGATGCTGCTTTATGAAATCAATTATTGATTCAGGAAGACCATGCTTTTGCGCAAGTTTGACTCCCTTGTCTACATGGGAAATAATGAGACGCGAATAGTACTGGGGCGCAAGGCTTCGTGCCCTCGGGTCGGTAACCTTGTTCTCGATGTACATTCCTGCGTCTTCAATTTTGCCGATATCGTGATAAAAAGCCCCGAGCCTGGCAAGAAGGTGATCCGCGTTTATTTCTTTACAGGCAGTCTCAGCCATGTTGGAAACCATAAGAAAATGATGATACGTACCGGGAGCCTCAACAAGCATACGCTTAAAAATATCCGAGTTAAGGTCACCAAGCTCTAAAAGTTTAAACTTGGTTGTTATACCGAAGATAGATTCAAATAAAGGGAAAATACCAAGAACCAGGATTGAATTAATAATACCATTGGCAAAGGCAAGCTGTATATTCTTGAAAATGATGCTCCCCGGTGTTTCCACAACGAGGGATACCCCGATGACTACAAAGGCATTAATAGAACCAAGAATAAAACCACCTCGGAGAAAATCAGTCCGCTGCTGAACATTCCAGTTAACAAAAACCCCGAGAATCACAGAGCTTGCAGCGACAATCACCATAAACATGTCACCGCCGGAGATAAGAACTGTGAAGAAAATCACATGACTTCCTGCAAGAATTGCAACATAGATATTATAAAGTATTGCAAGCATCATGGCGACAAAGGCAATGGGTAAAAAAAGAGGAAAGCTAAGGGCTGAGTTTTTAACACCCTCAAGCTGAAAAACAAAATAGGTAAAAAGCATAAAAAAGATAAGCAGTGACGCAATAATAGTACTGGCATTCTTATCCGGTACAATGAGCTCACTGTACTCTAGAAGAAAATATCCAAGGACCAGAAAAAATATAACCTGAAGAAGAAAAATACCTGCAATGTAATTAATATTAGAAGACTGAGCGTACTTGTTGAGAATCTCAATCTTGCTAATGGCATCAATGGTAATGGTATCGCCTTCACGGACAATATTCTGCCCCTTTTTAAGAAGCCCCATGATTGGTTTGACTGTCTGCGTTTTTTCGTTGATACGCATAGTCGTCTCTTCTTTATTAAGACGCATATTCGGTTTAAGGGTCGCCCTGATCACCGTGGCAACAGCATGAAGAGTTGCTCTCGGCAGATTGGGAGCTACAGAATAACAAATCGTGTAGACCCTTTTTTTCAGGTCTGGAATCGTCACAAGGTTATCAAGGGTAGAGAGGATCTCTTCAGCACCACCTTCATCATTAAAAACCCTGATTACGATATTTTTGTTGGGTATTTTTAAAGGATTCCGGTAAGGGTCATCCAAAATGCCCATTTCCCGATTGTCATAAACATAAATAAGTATTTTGGAAGTTATCTTGTTCAGTTCACTGGTCTTCTGGTAACTCAAAAGCTGCAGCAGCACCTGGTCATTATACATCAGGTACGCGGGAAGTTTTGACTTAAGGGCGATAAGCTGGAAAGTCAGATCATCAGTACCGATTGGAGGATTATTAATCAGGGTAGTGCGAATATGCCGAAAAAGGATACCCGTAAGCTTAAGGCGCTCCATAAGAATGGAAGAATCCCTGTCAAAGACAATGGGTACTGATTCTGCAACCTGCTTTTTTTTAGCCCTGGTTTCTTCTTCTTTCGGGAACTGGATATTTCGGGGGACCCTGATATCTTCACCAGCGATGTCACCGATACTGTAACGATAGGTTTCTCCGGTATTGCTCAGGGACAGCAAAACCGTTGCCAGTATAATGACAATGGTCAAAGCCGCCACTGAATACAACAGGTTTTCTTTGTTTTTAACCTCTTCAAAGCGGCTGGCAAATTTGCCTGCAAAAGACTTCATAGTCTAATCACTATGTCCTTTTTTCTCGTAGGCTGCAACAACTTTTTCAACAATGGGGTGCCGGGATATATCTTCTTTTTGAAAATAGATAAAGTCTATTTCGTCAATATGCTTCAGCAGTTTAGCTGAATGAAGGAGCCCTGACTGGCCGGGACTTTCAAGGTCAATCTGGGTGACATCCCCGGTAATGACAAAGCGTGAATTTACCCCCAGGCGGGTCAAAAACATCTTCATCTGGCTTTTAGTGGTATTCTGGGCTTCATCCAGGATGATAAAAGAGTTATTAAGGGTTCGCCCCCGCATATAGGCAAGAGGGGCTATTTCTATGCTTCCCTCTTCGATAAGCCTTGAGACCTTTTCGAAGGACAAGAGGTCAAAAAGAGCGTCATAGAGAGGCCGCAGATAGGGATTAATCTTTTGAATAAGATCACCCGGAAGAAAACCGAGAGATTCCCCCGCCTCTACTGCCGGACGGGTCAGGACAATCCGTTTGACCTTGCCCTGAAGGTAATATTTCAATGCAAGCACCACGGCAAGATATGTTTTCCCTGTACCGGCGGGACCGATTCCGAAGGTGATGGCCCGGTTCTGAATTGATGTCATATAACGGGCCTGGTTCAGGGTTTTCGGGGTAATGGTTTTTCCCGATTCGGCAATAGCCACCTTGAGGCGGTTAATGTCATCGGGTTTTATTTTCTTCCCCTCGGAGATGGCGTTGGTAAGATACTTAAGTTCAAAAGAAGAAACCTCAAAGGAGTCTTCTTTCGCTTCAAGATAATCACCGAGAATGTGAAGAATGTTAAGGGCCTTTACTTCCTTCCCCCCCTCTCCCTTAACAATCAGGGTATTGCCGCGGGGAATAATTTCAATACCCATGAGAGATTCAATCGTGCGGATGTTTTCATCATTTTTCCCGCAGATTGTCTATTTCAAAGGTATTATCGGCCATTCATTACCTTTCGATTACCTTAATTGAAAGTTCTTCAAGCTGATCATCGGCAACCGGAGAAGGAGCTGAACTCATGAGACACTGGCCTTTCTGGGTCTTCGGAAAAGCGATAACGTCACGGATGCTGTCACGTTGAAGAAGAATCATCATGATACGGTCGAGTCCCAGGGCGAGTCCGCCATGGGGGGGCGCGCCGTATTCAAGGGCTTCGAGAAGGAAGGAGAATTTTACCTTCGCCTCTTCTTCGGAGATGCCGAGAAGTTTAAAAATGCTCCTCTGAACATCTGAGTTTGCTATCCTTATTGAACCGCCGCCAATTTCAGAACCGTTAAGCACAACGTCATAGGCAAGAGCCTTGACTTTTCCAGCTTCTTCGGGAGTCAGGGAATCGAGCTTATCGACGTATTCAGGCCGCGGTGACGTAAAGGGATGGTGAGTTGAGGTAAACCGCTTTGCGTCATAATCATATTCAAGGAGCGGGAAGTCTGTGACCCATACAAAATTGAGTTTATCTTTATCAATCATATCAAGGTCAGCAGCTATTTTTTTCCGCATATTTGCGAGGGTAAAGTTTACCACATCTTCACGGTCAACTGAAAAGAAGAGTATCGCGTCATTAGTGAGGTTAAAACGCTCAATAATTTTTTCCTTTTCACCGGCACTGACAAATTTGGCGATTCCGCCTTCGAGTTCGCCTCCCCGATACCTGAACATGGGGAATCCCTTGGCGCCGTAAATTTTTACCATCTCGGTATAATCATCACTCATCTTACGTGATATTTTCCCTTCATCTTCTACGGCAAAACCTTTTACAATGCCGCCGCTTTTAATAGCGCTGGCGAAAACCTTAAACTCTGACTCAGCAAAGATATCACTGCAATCTTCAAGCTCAAGACCAAAGCGGGTATCCGGAGCATCGGTTCCATATGCGGCCATTGCCTCGTCATAGGTCATTCGTGCCATGGGAAGCTCAACTTCACGGCCGGTAATATCCTTGACCATGTACTGGAGCAGGCCTTCAACCGCAGAAATGACCATATTTTCATCAACAAAAGACATCTCAAGGTCAATCTGGGTAAATTCTGGCTGCCGGTCATTTCGCAGATCTTCATCCCTGAAGCACTTTACAATCTGAAAATAACGGTCAAAACCTGAAACCATCAGGATCTGTTTAAAAAGCTGGGGAGACTGGGGAAGAGCATAGAACTCTCCGCCGCTTATCCGGCTCGGAACAAGGAAGTCACGGGCTCCCTCAGGTGTTGATTTATTGAGCATCGGCGTTTCTATCTCAAAAAAACGGTTATCAGAAAGATAATTGCGGGTTGCCTGCATAACCTTGTGGCGCATAATCATCGAATCTCTCATCTCTTCACGACGAAGATCCATAAACCGGTACCGGAGACGAATTTCTTCGTTAATGTTTTCCCTGCTGTCAATAGGGAACGGCGGGACTTTGGCTTTGTTCAATATTTCTATTGAATCGGCAACTATCTCAATGTCACCGGTCAGAACGTTCGGATTAATAGTCTCATCAGACCGCAGCCTGACTTTACCTTTTACCATGACGACCCATTCGCTTCTTGTCTCGTCTGCCAGCTTCGCATTCTCAGCCGACTGGGAAGAATCGAATACCGCCTGAATGATTCCGGTTACGTCACGAATTTCCAGGAAGATGATTCCGCCCAGGTCACGGCGGGTATCGACCCATCCATTGACCATAACTTCCTTGCCATCATCTGCTTTTGTCAGTTCGCCGCAATAACTTCTATTGTTAAACATGGTTTCCTCAATTATATTAGAATCTTTTTGATTTTGCACTATTTTTTATAAATTTTAAAGTGCCCCAGAGGTACTGAGACATGACAGGGGCAGAAAATCTCAATAACTGTGTATAAGCACGCACATTTATTACATCTGAATCACATCGATAGATTACAGGTATTTGTCAAGCCGAAAAACAGGGAAATATTCGGCAGGCACCCTCCTTTCACTTTTACTTTGATTGACATCTGCAGACTTTTTGAGTATTTTAACCACTGGTTGATTATATAAAAAAAATACAATAATAGTGTCACCAGTTATTTGCATAAGCTTAATTATTTTATGGGGGACTTGGATGGGCAGGAAAAATTTTACCGTACTTGTAGCTTTAATAATACTACTCTCGGCAGTGAGCGGCCTTTCCGCTGCCAGGAAAAAACGCGTTGCAGTTCTTAATTTTTCAAATTACGGACCACGAAATATAGCTTTTCTTAAAAATGCCCTTCCCGAATCCCTTTCTTCTTCATTGTCAGAAGTTACGGACATACGGGTCATCGAACGCCGGCAGCTGGGCCGGGTCATCAATGAACTGGCCCTTGAGCAGACCGGTTTGATAAACACCCGGGGGGTCAACCGGGCCGGCCGCCTCGCCCGGGCAGATGTACTGATACTCGGGTCTGTTTCAGGATCAAAAAACCGTATTATCGTTACCATGAAAGCCGTAGAGGTTGCCACAGGTAAAATTCTCGTCGGCAGGGTTGTCAAGGCCAGTATGGGGGATGTTTTCGACCGTGCCGGTGAAGCCGCGCGGACCATGGCGGCTATTGTCAGTGGCAAGGGGATTGGAAGACTTTCGGTATCGTCAACCCCTTCAGGAAGTAATATTTACATCGACGGAATGCCTGCGGGAAAAACACCAGTAGTTGAATATAAACTCGTAAAGGGCAAACATCGCATAAAAGTTGTGAGAGATGGGTATGTTGATTATGAAACCCGTATATATATAGAGCCGAACAAAATGGAGCAGGTTAATGCCTTTCTGGCTAAGGATGTAGCAAGCGACCGGTGGGAAATATACGTATCAGCCGCATATGTTTTTCTATTAGAGGACTCATTAAAAAATAATCTTTTATATACTGTCGGTTTTGGCCATACATTTGATGCCTTTCTCGTTTCAGGAGAAATCAGCTTCAATTACAGCAATCATGATGATTTAATTGAAGACTGGCCGTTTTCTTCAGGTTCAGTCATGGAGAGAAATTATCTTTTTACCAATTTTGCCGCTTCGGTAACCTGGTCTCCCTTTGGCACCTGGCGTTTTGTTCAGCCTTATGCAGGTATCAGCATCGGCTATACTATTCTTACTGATTATACGAACACAACTGCCACAA
>CAZPEK010000147.1:0-8602 GCA_964585555.1 uncultured Leptospirales bacterium
AGGGGCAGACAGGGGGCCGGCAGCTATTATCGAGGCCTCCCCGGCGTTAGAGTTTATTCTTAACTTTGCCGTTGCTACGCCAACAATATACATGCCATAGGCTTTGTATGATGAATCACATTTTGTAATTGAATTCCGTGAAACATGAATCTCAGCATCAGATCGTATTTCTATTCCATAGGTATTTGATCCGCTTAAGTTTTTGATGTTATTCCTATCAATAGTCGGTTTAGGCGGTACGGATCCTGCCTGGACAAATATTCCACAGGCAGTAGTGCCGATAATGCCGTCGATGATATTGTTGCTGATAACCGGATCACAGCCAGAGACAGTTGTATCTATGCGTATTCCGTAAGCAAGGCTATCGCAACCATCTACTGTTAATTTTTGATTATCAATAATATTTGCAGTACTGGCATTAGTTATTTTAATTGCATCAGCTCTCAGTGTAGATTTGCCACCATTTATCTCAGGATTGTTGCGAACAGTGGGAGAGGAGCTGATGATGTTAATGCCGCAGGTCTGGCCATTTGGAACATTTGATTCGCCAGCATGAATTGTCATTTGATAAATTTCAGGTGCTGATCCGCTGTTTATACTTACCCCTTCGTTGATACAGTTGGTTGCTAGTCCTGATGTGTCACTATTCCTTCCAAGAGTTATAGTGCTGTTATTGATTGTTCCATTGCTGTTTATAATATTGATTCCCTTTGTTACCAGGTCAGTTCCTCCGGTTGTGTTACCTGTGTTTATCAGGATATTTGAAATATCAGGTGATGAATCAAGAATATAAATTCCTTCATTTGTGTTGTTGTTATTCGCAATGGTTCCCCGGTTGAATCCTCCCAGAGAAATGGTGCAGTCACTAATCTTTGCAGTGCTTCCGTTTTGAATATGAATACCTCTCATGTTTGAGGTGCTGATGTCAGTTGAATCCATACTTGTAACAGTAATATTTCGAAGAGTCACCGGTGCTTTATCAATTAATATACCTGTATAGATAAAGTTATCAGTTGTTGGTTCAACAGTAACTGAAAATCCCTCTACCACAACATCATTGCTGCCGAGATCTGAGGTAATCGAAATTGCCTGGGAAGTTATCGGAGTTTGTGGTTTTAGTTCCGAGGTATATTTTGCCGGATCCCATTCGCTCCAATTATCTGCCCATCCACCATAAATTGAAATATTTTTATCAAGTTGGATAATAGGGGCATTCTGATTGTAAAGGCCTCCTGCAACCAGCACAACACCCGGGTATGTACCGATGATGTTGATATCACCAATAGCATCATTTATCGCATCCTTCGGGTCATTTCTCTCACCAGTACCGCCTGGTGAACCGAGAGTACTCACATACCGTACTGAACCAGCAACCCGAAATGAATAATTAAGAGTCTTTGCTACACCCTCAGTTGTGGTACAATCTACTGTAAGGCTTTTCAGAGTGGCCATATCAGGAACCCAGCCTGCAGGGGTGATTGTAAGTGTATTGTCAGTTGTCCAGACTGCGGTACTGACAGGGCCAAGATCGCCACTCAAGACCGGTGTGGATCCATCCATGGAAGATTCAAAAGTAATAACAATCTCACTGTTCAGTATGCCGTCAGCGGCAACCCACTGCCCGTTGCGGGGCGTCACAGTTGCCCCGCCGCCGCTTTTCAATGTACCAAACAGGTCCATACGGCATGAGCTCAGAGCCCCTGTAATGAGGAGCAGCATTATAAAAACAGTGAATTTTCTTCCTTTCATGGAAACCTCTTAAAAGTCCTGGATATAGTATCTGCTGATACACAAAAAAAGACCCCTGACGCCAGGCTGATTCGGGATGGGTGCCCGTGCCGGCATGGGTGTCTTCCTTTGCCATCTTTATTTTTTAGACAGAAATAATTTATTATGTTAATATACCTAAAAAATCATGAAATGGTAATGAGATTTTGAACTAAATTTATTTTTCTATTAAAAAACTTGACGTTCAGAGCCCTTGTTATTACTATATCAATATATCTTGATATAGTAATATGACTATGGAACCGATACACTACTTCAAAGCCCTGGGCGACGAGACCCGAATCAGGCTTCTGAACCTTTTGCGGGAACAGGAGCTCAATGTCAACGAGATTGTCACTATCCTTGAGATGGGTCAGTCCCGCATATCCCGACATCTGAAAATCCTCAACGAATCAGGGCTTCTGCAGTCGCGCCGCGATGGTCTCTGGGTTTTTTATCGCGCCGCAGAGGGGGGTGAAGGAAGTCAACTGCTCGGCTGTCTCGGGCCTTTTCTTGATAAAGAGGAGAACCTTGAGACTGACCGGGATCGTCTCAGAAGCCTGATGAATGAAGGTGTGGCACGTAAAACAGAGTACTTTAATGCCATCGCCCCGGACTGGGAAGACATCCGTGCCGATATTCTCGGTGATTTCAGGGCCGCCCCGGAAGTGATACCGATGCTGATAGAAAAAAATACTATTGCGGATCTGGGATGCGGAACCGGTGCGCTTCTTAATTCGCTGCGGCAGAAGGGGCGGCAATGCATCGGTGTTGACCGGTCTCCCCGCATGCTTGACCTGGCGGCAGAGCGCCTCAAGGGGAGCGGGGCTGATTTACGCATCGGTGGTATTGAGCACCTGCCGATTCGTGAAGGTGAGATAGACGGGGCGGTGATAAACATGGTGCTTCACCACCTGAATGACCCGAAGGCGGCTCTTTCTGAAGTTTCGCGGGTTATCACTTCGGGAGGCAGCCTGGTTATCGTTGACCTGGCCCGCCACGGCAACGAAGAGCTTCGTCAGCGCTACGGCCACCGGTGGCTTGGTTTTGATGAAAAGGGTCTCGGTGATATGCTCAGTGAAGCGGGCTTTGCCATACAAGAACAAAAAGAGTTTTCTGTGAAGCAGGGCTTAAAGGTTATTGTTTGTAAGGGAATTCGAAAATAAAGTTTATTTATTTAACGGCTGTTATGCGGTATAATATTTTTTATTTGAAGGCGCGAAAGCGTTTTCGCGCCTTCAAATAAAAAAACGCGCCTTTGGATAAAAAAACGCGCCTTTGGATAAAAAAACGCGCCTTTGGATAAAAAACGCGCCTTTGGGGCAGAAAAATGAAAATTAAGCTTTTTGAAAGGGACATTGCATAATGTCCCTTTCAAAAAGAAAAGAATAGTGGAGGAAGTAAATGAATCTGCAAAATACCAATGGGTTCCTTGAAGTGGATCCTGATCTTAAAATCCAGGTTGCGGACATGTCTCTTGCCGAATGGGGCCGAAAGGAAATCCGTCTTGCAGAAGACGAAATGCCCGGTCTTATGGCTGTCCGTGAAAAATTCGGTAAAGAAAAGCCTCTCAAGGGTCTTAAAGTGATGGGAAGTCTGCACATGACCATTCAGACCGCTGTTCTCATTGAGACCCTCGAGGCAATCGGCGCTGATGTGCGCTGGGCTTCATGTAATATTTTTTCTACCCAGGATCATGCCGCAGCTGCAATAGCTGAAGCGGGTACCGCGAAGGTCTTTGCCTGGAAGGGCGAGACCCTTGAGGAGTACTGGTGGTGTACCGAGCAGGCACTGACCTGGCCCGACGGTACAGGCCCTAATATGATCGTTGATGACGGGGGAGATGCGACCCTCCTGGTGCACCAGGCTGTCAAGGCGGAAAAAGATCCCTCGATTCTTGATCAAAAATTTGATAATAAAGAATTTGCCATTATCATGGACCGTGTCCGTGAAAGCGTAAAAAAGAGTTCAGATAAATGGACAAAGATTGCCGCAGAGATAAAAGGAGTTTCCGAAGAGACAACCACTGGTGTGCATCGTCTCTACCAGATGGCCCGGGACAAAGAGCTTCTTTTTCCTGCCATCAATGTTAATGACTCGGTTACCAAGTCAAAGTTCGATAACCTCTATGGCTGCCGGGAGTCTCTTGCTGACGGTATCAAGCGGGCTACCGATATCATGGTTGCCGGAAAGGTTGTTGTGGTCGCCGGTTATGGAGATGTCGGTAAGGGATGTGCCCAGTCTATGCGCGGTTTCGGCGCCCGGGTTATTGTTACTGAAATCGATCCGATCTGCGCCCTTCAGGCAGCCATGGAAGGCTACGAGGTAACCACCATGGAAGATGCAGTTTCATACGCTGATATTTTTGTTTCCGCTACGGGAAATCTTAATGTTATCAATGCCAGTCATATGGAAAAAATGAAAGAGGGCGCTATTGTCTGCAACATCGGCCATTTCGACAATGAGATTGACATGCATTACCTTGAGAATAACCCAAAGTGCCAAAAGACCACGGTCAAGCCCCAGGTTGATATGTGGAAAGTGGAGTCAGGCAACAGCATTATTATTCTCGCAGAAGGCAGACTCGTAAACCTGGGCTGTGCAACCGGCCATCCAAGCTTTGTCATGAGTAACAGCTTCACCAATCAGTGCCTGGCCCAGATCGAACTGGCAACTAAAACTTACGAGATCGGTGTCTATACCCTGCCGAAGCATCTTGATGAAGAGGTTGCCCGTCTCCATCTTGCCAAACTTGGCGTCAAGATGACCAGGCTCTCAAAGGAACAGGCTGATTATATCGGTGTTACGGTTGACGGTCCTTATAAGCCTGATCACTATCGATATTAAAAATAACTCACAGTGAAACAGCAGAAGGGCCGTCCCGTCAGGGGCGGCCCTTCTTTTTGCCTCGTGGAGAGCAGCAGAATCATGCACTATCCCATGCAGTCAGTCGGTTTTTAATTGACATTTTGTCTGCAATAGGATTGACTGACATGTCAATCAATTTTGGCGACTGTTACATCAAATGGGATTTATGGAGTTACACTGTGAAAAAAGACTATGTTATTCCTATTCGTGAAAAACTTGCCTATGGTGTTGGTGATACTGCCATCAATATTGCCTATGGTGCCATCGGCTTTTATATGTTGTACTTTATGGTCAATGTGGGAGGGGTCTCAGCCGGTTACGCCGGCCTGATTTTCGGTCTTGCCCGGGCCTGGGATGCCATTACCGACTACCTGATGGGACGTATTTCTGACGCGACAAAGTCAAAATGGGGGCGAAGACGGCCTTATATCTTCTTTGGCGCCATTCCCATGGGCATCTGTTTTGCCTGCCTCTGGTTTGTCCCACAGGGCTCTGCGCTGTTTCGGTTTTTCTACTATCTGATTATATTTATCATGTTTAATACCGCCTTCACTGTTGTTGCGGTTCCCTATGGAGCTCTGATGGCTGAAATGACCCAGAACTATGATGAGCGAACCAGCCTTTCCGGCTTTCGCATGGGCTCAAGTTTTATTGGTACCCTTATTGGCGCCGCCGGGGTCAGCCTGGTGGTGGATGTCCTTTTTAAGGGAGTAGCAAAGACTTCGAGCTTTTTTTACATGGGAATGATTTTCGGTACTCTTGTTATCGCTATTTTGTTTGTTACCGCCCTGGGAACCCATGAACGGACACGGCCCACAGAACATGCCTTTGAGGGATTCTTTCAGACTATTGGATCCTTTTTCAAACTGAAGGAATTTCGTATTGTTCTCGGGATGTTTCTTTTCAACATGATCGGTTTTGATATTATCATGGCAAACTTTTATTTTTTTATTGCCGATGTGGTGAAGGTGCAGGGTGATGCCACAATCTATATGGCCATTCCCCTGGTGATTGCTGCGGCATCGGCACCCCTCTGGATTTTTATCAGCAGTAAACTGGGAAAGAATAATGCCTATATAATTGCCGCAGTCTATTTTTCAATTGTGATGCTCGGCTGCCTGGTTGTTCCAGAAGGTAACATTACCTATACCATTGTTATTTGCGCTCTTTCAGGTATCGGTATTTCTGCGTCACAGATTATTCCCTGGTCGATACTCCCTGATGTCATTGAATTTGATGAGTACCATAACGGGATACGCCGTGAAGGGGCCTTCTTCGGAATTTCTACTTTTTTCTACAAGGTTGCCTCTGCAATAGCTATTGCCCTTACAGGCATGATATTGGGAATTTATGGCTATATCGAGGCGAGTCCTGATGAAGCTGTAAAGGCGACACAGGTTATCGTGCAACCGGAATCTGCAATCATGGCTATTCGTTTTCTTATCGGGGTGGCCCCGGGTATCAGTTTCTTAATATCTGCGGTTTTTGTGAAATTACTTCCTATCACGAAGGAAAGTTTTGCTGAAATCATGAAAGAGCTTGAGGCCCGTAAGGCAGAAAAGTAATGGGATGAGGAAGTGATCTCTCTTTATGCGGGGGTCAGAGCATACTTTGAGCCCCGCATGATACCATAAGCATTACCTTCCTTTACCATAAAAAAAATTAACAAAAACCCTTCATTGAGTCTTTTTTTTACTTGCATCGCCGGGGTAACACTGTTATCTTACTTGAGAGTGAGTGCTCATTCTTAGATGAATTATCTGTAATTATAATACCTCTCCTCTTCTGAATACCCTCTTTAGAGAGGCAGGCTGAATAAGCCTGCCTCTTTTTTCTTATCAGGTGCGGTATTCTCTCGTATCTTTGATTGCATTATTTCCACTGAGGTCATGGAAATAAAATTTATGTCGACAGAAAGAGTTATGTCCTGCCAAAAACCACTTTAAGCGTTAAGCGTGTTCCCGCTTATGCATCAAAGCAGATTTATAAAATTATAATTGAAACTATTAGTTTGGGAATTCCTGCATGTGTATAATAAAAATTATTTGTTTGAGACAAAAGTGTTGTGGAATATTTTGATCAATAAAATTGACAAAGGTGTTAATTCGTAATAAAATAAAGTAGGATTATATTTTATTACAAATCATAAAGTTAGATTACCTGTAAGTTAAAATAAAAAAATTTATTATTAGTAATTTGTGTGGGGAGTTTTTTATGAGAGATGAAAAAGAATTATCAAATTTTAATTTAAAATATTTGTTTCTGCTTTTGTATTTAATACATCCAACTGTGTATTTTTTGTTTTTGATTTTTGCCCTGGGGATAGATAAGCTGATTCCGATTTTTAAAATAATTCTTATCCTGGCTCCTCCGATTATTTTACTGTTTACATTTATCTTTATTGTTTTGAATCGGCGTCTCAGTAAAATTGCAGCTACTGAAAGTTTTGATGAAGAAGAATCTATAAAATTTATTAACAAGTTTTCCCTGCATGGAATGAACCTCCTGATATCTGGATGTACCGGAGGTCCTTTGTTGACGGTTATAATCGGATTGTTTAGCCTCAGATAAATCGGACTTTTTAACCTTCAATTTTTTAGAAACAATCACTCCAATACTAATGCTTTATTCTTAGATATCCTGTTTTGTCTGGCAACTAAAATTTTCATTTTTCGATTATTCAACACAGTCTTATCCCTTCCAAAGAATACATCAGCTGGTCTTAAATACTTTATACCAGCATGAAGCCTCTGATAGTTATATTCATACTCATAATCATTCAAAATTCTACATGCTTCCCCATGTGTTACTGGAGTGTTCTTTCTGATAGCTTCTGTTTTTACTGTTCCATTCATCCGCTCAATTTTACCATTTGTCTGTGGATGATTTCTTCTCGTATGAACTGGATGTAAATCGATTTCACTAAGCAGATCTTTAAAATCTCTTGAAACAAATTGAGTGCCATTATCCATAATCAACATAGGTTTTCTTTCTGGATATTTTTCTCTTGTTTCCTGAACAAACAGAGAAACTGAAATTTCAGTCATGTCAGTCATTAGTTCCCAGTTTAGTAAAAATCTTGAGTATCCGTCCAGCATCATTATCAGGTAATAAAATATATTTCTTATTTTTATGTAAGCAATATCAGTATGCCAGTGATGATGCACATAAAGAGGTTTGTTCTTATACTCGCTGCCAGCAACATCTCCAGGAATACCCACAGAAAGCATGTTCAGCCCTTTTAAAAGGCGATATACAGTGATTTCTGGTATAAATGCAATATTTTGATCAACCATCATCCATGCAAGCTTTCTGTAACCTGGTTCAGGGTGATCACTGCGAAATGTTTTCACCGCTTCTATTTCATCAGGTAACAGTGCTTTAAAATTTTTATTTCTCTTGGGACGATTGTTTTTTAATGATTTAGCATTAAACCATCCATAATATGTTGAAGGTGCAATGCCATATAAACTCAATAATTTTTCTACAGAATATCCAGTTCGATTTTGTTGTATTTTTAAATCTTTAACAATCATTTCTCTTTTCTCTGGTGGTACTTGCTGGTTTTCAATTATTCCGAGAAATTTTTTTTTAAATCAATGTTTTCAGAAACGACCTCTGCAATTACATTTTTCATTCGTTTATTCTCTTCTGTGAGATTATCTATTTTCTTTTTTTGCTGGATTTCGGGTCTTCCTTGTTTGGTTTTATCAAATCCTTCTAAAGCTGATTCGAGAAAGACTTTTTGCCAGTTGTAAAAATTAGCTGTACTGATGCTATATTTTTTACAGGCTTCAGAAACAGTTATTTCTGTGGTAAGAACTTCCTTCACTATTCGATATTTTTCTTCTGATGAGTATCTTTTCTTTTTTGACATTTTTATCTCCTTGTTGTACATACTATATTCAAGGAGTAATTGTCTAAAAGTTTTTTAGAAAAATTGTCCGAGTTTCATTGAGGCGGGACA
>CAZPEK010000148.1:0-8534 GCA_964585555.1 uncultured Leptospirales bacterium
GAAGATAAAAGAACTCAATTATTTTCCCTGTCTTCAGGATAAGCGTAACCAGATCGCTGTAGCTCATTTCGCTGTTCCCGAACTGTCCCAGCCCCTGCTCTTCACCAAAACTTTTAACCGCCTGAAAGCTCATTCTGATATTATCAAGGCCCTCAAATACCTGCTGGCTGATACGTCCTGATTCGAGTTTCTTACGATGGGTATCAACAATATAATTATACCTGAAACATTTACCATCACGATCATTGTAATAATAATTTAGATATTCAAAGTCTTTTTTAATTCGCTTTCTATACTGCTCTGCCGCGTTAATAATCTTAACTAATTCAATAATATGTATTGAAGGATCTTTGCTGTCAAGGTAGGTTTTTACCTCATTGTCATTTACCTTCCAGCCCTGCATGCTGGAACTCCTTTGAAAAAATTGTTCAATAAATTCACCTGTTTCATTAAAAATTGTTATATTCCTGATAATGTTACGGTATCCTTGAAAATAACGAATTAAAAATTCACAGAAACTCCGGAATTCATCATCAAAACTCTCATATTTTTTATTATAAAATTTATCATGAGACGAGATGATATAATAAAGGTCACTGACCCCTCTTTTAGCCAGGCTCAACAGAAGAAATTTAAAATTGCTGATATTCCCTCCGATTTCAAGAATAATATTATTTACAGAATCAATTGCCTCATCAATCTGCTCATCATCTATATTCTTCTGTTTAAGAGTATCGAGAAAAACATGTTCGATAGATCTGATAAAATAAATATTCAGACTCTCAAACTTAAGTTCCCAGGATTTTTTATTTTTCAAATCACTGAGTCTTTTCTGTTTTTCAGGAGACACAGGAGGCGATGAATCAGAACGATTTTTTTCATATACTTCCCAGTTGTCGGGAATTTTCTGCAGCTGTTTGAGAACCATTTCATCCTGTTTGCGTAGAACCAGCCGGTAGTAATTTGATTTGGCATTTTCATAGTTCTGCTCAAGTTTTTCGAGGAGCTCTGTCTCAGGTGTTTTTTTTCTTCCTTCCCCCATTTTTCTATTCAGATCCTTTTTCAAAATATTTTTTTATAATTTTGTAGAGCCAGTAAAGATCCTTTGCTCCTGCAGTTTCCCTGATCGAATGCATCGCCCAGGTCGGCACCCCGACATCGATAGTTTTAATACCGGTTTCTGCAGCGGTCAGGGGCCCGATGGTACTACCGCAGGCCATGTCACTGCGGACAACAAAGGATTGTACCGGTATATCTTCGCCTTTTGCAATTTCACTAAAGAGGGCCTCGGTATAAGCAACTGTGGCGTATCTCTGGTTTGCGTTGCGCTTAATGACGGGCCCGGAATTAAGAAGGGGGCCATGGGCAGCATCATACTTATCCGCAAAATTTGGATGGATGGCATGGGCATTATCCATGGATATCATAAAAGACCGGTCAACGACCCGGTAATAGGATTCCATGTCACCGCTTATTCTCTGAAGTATTGACTTAAGAAAGGGCCCCTGGGCTCCCACATTGGAAACCGAGCCGGCCTCTTCGTGGTCATTGAATATCACCAGAACCGGCTCATCCTTTTTACTGTCGCACATTGCCCGGATACCGGCAAAGCAGCTGAGAAGGTTATCAAGCCGAGCCCCGGTAATAAACTCTCCCTTGAGGCCCCATTGCGAAGGAGCCCTTCCATCATAAAAAAACAAATCATGGGATAATATTTCTTTCACTCTTCCTGAATCCTTAGAATTTATTTCATCCCTGAGTATAATTTCAAGAGTAGGCTTATCGTCAAAACACTGCATAATCACAGGGGGAAGATATTTCTGGGCGTTGATAGAACGCTTTTTGTTGGCGTCGCGGTCAAGATGGATTGCCAGGCTTGAAATAAGACCAACAGGTCTTTTAAAATCGACCAGTTCGGTTTCTATGGCTCCCCCTTTCCCTTTAAATGTCACACGGCCGGCAAGGGATAGTTCACGGTCAAACCAGGGGTTAAGGAGTGCACCCCCGTAAACTTCCACGCCGATCTGAAGGTATGAGTTGCGGTAGATATCGGGATTTGGTTTTACCTTAAGGGCGGGGCTGTCTGTATGAGCCCCGGCAATCCTGATTCCCTTTTCTACCATATCGGCACTATAGCTGAAGGCGGCAAGAGAAGAATCCCCCCGGGTAACAAAGTACCGGCTGCCGTCAGTTAACTTCCAGCCATCCCCTTCTCTTAGTTCTTTGAAGCCCTCTGACTCAAGAAATTTTTTCATGCTCTCTACTGCGTGGTAGGGGGTTGTCGAGGCGGTAAGAAAATCAAAAAGCCCGCGGTTAAAGTCATCTATTTTCATATTTCCTGTCCCTTTCTGATAAGTATATCACGTAGACGTGCCCTGTCAACTCATTCAATGACAGATCTAAAACTCAAGAGAGTTAACAGTACGGGGAAAGGGAATAACATCACGGATATTCTGCATCCCGGTGACAAATTGTATAAGTCGTTCAAATCCAAGGCCAAAACCGGAGTGTGGCACTGAACCGAAACGACGAAGGTCAAGGTACCACCAGTAATCTTCTGGATTAAGGCCCGATGCCTCGATACGCTTTTTTAGAAGATCATGATCAGCCTCACGCTCGCTTCCGCCAATGATCTCTCCCAGTCTCGGGACAAGGACATCCATGGCCCGGACAGTTTTACCGTCATCATTCTGTTTCATATAGAAGGCCTTGATATCTTTCGGGTAATCAGTAATGATGACCGGCTTTTCGTAGACCTTTTCGGTTAAATATTTTTCATGCTCACTCTGGAGATCAATTCCCCAGGACACGGGAAATTCAAAGCTGTCAGCAGCCTTTTCAAGTTCATTGACCGCGTCGGTATAGCTTATCCTTTCAAACCTGCTGGAAATAATTGATTGAAGGTTATCAGCAACTCCCTTCTGTATTCGCTCATTAAAAAAATCCATGTCATCAGGGCATTTTTCCAGAATCGCTGAGAGAATATATTTGATAAACTCTTCTGCCGTGTCCATGTTCCCCTGGATATCACAGAAGGCCATTTCAGGTTCAACCATCCAGAATTCCGCAAGATGCCGGGAAGTATTTGAATTTTCTGCCCTGAAAGTGGGGCCAAAGGTATAGATTTTCTTAAGAGCAAGAGCGTAGGATTCACCCTCGAGCTGTCCGCTCACGGTGAGAGATGCTTTTTTACCGAAAAAATCTTCACTGAAATCAATAGCGCCTTTCTCTTTTAATTTTTTTTCATAATCGATGGTCGAGACCTGGAACATTTCTCCCGCCCCCTCACAGTCGCTTCCTGTTATGATAGGGGTATGGACATATACAAAATCACGTTCATTAAAGAATGAGTGAATGGCAAAGCTCATTGCGCTTCGTACCCGGGCAACCGCCCCGAAGGTGTTGGTTCGAGGGCGCAGGTGGGCAATTTCTCTTAAAAATTCAAAGGAATGCCGTTTCTTTTGGAGCACATAATCTGAAGGAGCCTCTCCCGGTACGGATATTTCCCGGGCCAGAAGCTCCACACGCTGCCCCTTCCCTTCAGATTCAGAAAGCACTCCCTGTACCTTGAGGCTGCATCCTGTATTTATTGTATCCATTATTTTTGGAAAATCTTCCAGGCTTTCATCAACAACCACCTGAAGATTTTTGATCGTTGATCCATCATTAATCTCAAGAAAGGAAATCCCCTTGGAATCTCTACGGGTTCGCACCCACCCGGTCACTTCAAGCAATTCAGCAGAGGGATTCATTTCAAGAATATATTTAACAGCTGAGGTCATCTCATTTTCTCCATGTAAAGCATAAATGATTCTGATCCTGAAGTTTCCAGGAGAATAATCACGTAATACCTTTATTGCCCTTCTATAAAACTTTTTCCAGTGTTTTTTTCTCCCACAAAGCCATTAAATAAAACTTCAAGAATAACAGGTATTTCGCTGCTCAGGGGATAATCCCGGTTGCTCCGGAGCCACTTTTGAGCAACCCCGTCAATAAAACCGAGAATGCCGTAGATAACCGTATAAAAACTGGTTGTTTTTAGATTTTTCTTTTCGTTCATCACTATTATCCGGTCTTTCAGCATCGGAAGGTGGGTAACAAAAAAATCATAAAACATTATATCCTCTCCAAGGAGCTGTTGAATATTTTTATTTTGAATGAGGTTATATACCAGGTAGTTTTTTTCAATGAACTCAATCCAGATTTCAATCATCTCTTGAATCTGCAGCAGTACATTTTCATCTCTTTCAAAAATCAATACAAATCTCTCAAGAATTTCTCCATATTTTGCGGTCAGGAGCTGACGCAGCAGGTCTTCCTTACTTTTAAAATACCGGTAAATGGAACCCTTGCCAATACCTGCCACCGCAGCGATCTCTTCCATGGTTGCACCATGGTACCCCTTGCGGGAAAAGACCCTGATAGAAGCATTAAAAATTGTTGTCTTTTTCTTATCAAGATCAGACTTCCGTTCTGAACGGGGCGGTTTTTTTCCCCCTTCGCCATCAATTAAAAGATGTACCAGTTCAGGCGTCATAGGCACCTGTTCAAGACCCGCCTTTTCACTCAAATCAGTAAGAAGCGTCAGGATCTCCAGAGTTTCCCTGGTTCTTCCTTTCGATTGCAGCGCTGCCCCCAGTTCATGGAAAAAACACCCGAGGGCCTTATTTCTCTCATTATGCTCAAGAAGGGAGTTGAACTGCCTTTCAAGTTCCTCTCTATTTACAGAACCGTCTTTCCTGAAAAGGAGATCCGGTTTTGCAAAGGAATGGCTGTTTTTATTTTTTTGTTCATGATTTTTCATAAGTTTTTGTTTTTTCATCCTTATAAAATTGTAATACTCTTTGCCCTTGAATCGGCAATAATGAAATATTTTCTTGACAAATCGGCAGATCTTTACTATTTTATATCTCATTATGGACTGACTGGTCAGTCCGGTCAACAATATTTTTCAAGACAAATAAATAGATCAAAAAAAGGAACTATGGAAAATATCAGTGCAGCCAGAAATTTAAAGAATATTAAATTTGTTCATACCGCGTACCAGGTTTATAAGTGGATACTCTTCTTCCCCCTTCTCGGTTTTTTTACCCTGGTAGTAGGCACTCTCTCATTGATCATTATCTGGATATTTGGTCAGCGGGCAGGTCAGATTGGCGGTGTTATCTGGGCGCGCCTGAACAGTATGGTTACCCCCATGTTTATTTCAGTCAGGGGGAAGGAAAAGATTGACCGAAACCAGTCATACGTCGTGGTCGCTAATCACCAGAGCCAGTATGATATTTTTGCTATATACGGCTGGCTCCCCGTTGATTTCAGATGGGTGTTAAAACAGGAATTAAGAAAGGTGCCGATTATAGGCGTATACTGTGACCGGGCAGGACATGTATATATCGACCGGTCTGATACTGCATCGGCACTTGCCTCAATCGACAGGGCAAAAAAGCGGATCACTAACGGCACTTCGATCTTCTTTTTTCCTGAAGGAACAAGAAGCCTTAACGGGAAGTTACTTCCTTTCAAAAAGGGAGCCTTTAAATTTGCCATTGACTTGTCTCTTCCCGTGCTGCCTGTTACCATTAAGGGGACCCGGGATGTCCTTCCTGCCAATAGTATTGCTCTTTTCCCGGGATCCGCAGAGGTAATTATTCATGACCCCATATCCATAGAGGGTTATTCAGAACAGAACATTGAAGAGCTTGTTGCTCATGCTCGCACATCAATAGCAGGCGCTTTGTAATACCTGAAGCTTTACGTAGAAAATTAAACTAGTTATTTAGAACAGGGATGGCCGTAATGAATACACAAAAATTTAAAACATCTGCACTTATCGCAAACAGTCTTGTTCCCCGCATGCTGAACAATCTTCTCGGCAGAATAATAAATCTGCTCTTTAGAAAACTCGATTTTGACAATGAAAGTCTTCTCATCATGGAACAGTACAGGGAAAAGGGGCACCATGTATATGCGTCCTTCCAGAGTTCTAATACTTCCCTCCTGCTCCTTGACAACCTTCTAAAAAAGCATGGTTTCAACTCACCGGATCTGGCCCTTGGGTTTATCCCGTACATACTGCAGACTGTTGCCAACGGCTTCACCAGGGCCTACCAGGCGATCCGCAGCCTGCTTAACAGCTCCCGCTATACAGAAATCAGTGATGAAGAATATATTGCCAACTCAGTCAAGTCTGAAAAACCTGTCATTATTTCCATTATTTCCCGCACACTTTTCAGAAAAAGATATCTTCAGAAGATGCCTGACCTCCTTGAAAACCTTGTAAAGATACAGCAAAACAGTGAAACCCCTGTTTATGTATTTCCGCAGATAATGTTCTGGAACCGGAATCCGGAACGGACGAAAACATTTATAACAACGAAGGCAACGGGAGACCGGGGGCTTCTTTCAGGCTGGTTTTCCACACTGAGAAGTATGACCCCCGCTTTTATCCGTATAGCCCCTCCCGTGAAGCTTGATGAATTTATAGCCTCTTCAAAAGAGACTGATTCTGTAAAAATTGCCATGGAACTGAGAAAGCATCTTATGGAAATCAACAACCATGAAAAAAGAACAATTCTCGGTCCGGTGATCAAACGACAGCAGGAAATGATGGAACAGGTTCTCTACCACCAGAATACCCTTGATACAATTCAGACTCTTGTCGGTCAGAAAGGAATATCTGAGAAGAAACTTCGTAAACAGGCATATGGCTACATCAAAGAAATCGCAGCTGACTTCTCCATCGTTATGATTAAATATTTTGAGAGAACCCTTGGTCTTATGTTTAGAAAAATTTTCAAGGGAATCGAATACGATATTGAGGCAATCAAAAAAATACGTGAAGAATCAAAACATGGTCCGGTTATTTTCGTTCCCAGCCATAAAAGCCACATGGATTACCTGATCATTTCAAGCATCTTTTATCGGGAAAAGATGATTCCCCCCCATATTCTATCAGGTTCGAATCTCACTTTTTTCCCCATGGGGATTATTTTCAGGAAGTCAGGGGCTTTCTTCATGAGACGCTCTTTCAAGGGGAAAGAACTCTACGCAACAGTGTTCAAACAGTACATCAAGACCCTTCTCAATGAAAGATACAGTATAGAATTCTTTCTTGAAGGGGGAAGAACAAGAAGCGGAAGAGTACTTCATCCAAAACTCGGCATTCTTAAATACTTAATCGAAAGTGTAGAGGAAGGATATTGTGATGATCTGGTATTCGTTCCCACAACCATCAATTATTCAAGAATACTTGAAGAAAGCAGCTTCAGCAAAGAACTGAAAGGCAAAGAAAAAAAATCTGAATCAACCAGCAACTTTGTTAAAAGCAGAAAGCTTCTTAAAAGAAACTATGGAAAGGTATATCTCAATTTCAATGAACCGATAAAACTAACCCAGCTCCAGGAAACCCACGGAAATTCCCAGGAAAACATGCTGGATATAGCCTATGATCTAACCAGAAGAATAAATGATACTATTGCGGTAACACCGAGTTCACTGCTTTTTACTTCAATATTGTCCTCTACGGGAAAAGGATTTACGGGAGAAAAGCTTACTAATTACTCTATATTTCTCAGAGATTATATCATCAGCCAGGGAATCAATGTCTCAGAAGAGCTTCGCAAAGATACAACAATCAGCAGTGAAGCAGCATCTCTGACTGAAAACCTGTCAGAAGAAGGCATAATCAGTGCCCTGAAAGTAGATTCTCCTGCTGGAAAGCAGAAAGAAGAGCTTGATTTTTATATACTGAACCAGGAAAGCAGACCAGCGATTAACTTTTATAAGAATACAATCATGCATTACCTGCTTCCCCTTGCCTTTACGTCTGTGGCATTGACTGAAGCCGAAAACAGGGAAAGCATTTCCTTTGACTCTCTTCAGAATACTTTTACTTTCCTGATGAAGGTATTTGAAAATGAATTTGTTTACAGCAATCAGCTCAACGCTGATCCAGCTGAAGAACTGAAGAAGGCCCTTAATTTTTTACAGGAAAAATCATGTCTCACGGTTAAAGGAGAGACTATATCTCTCAAAGAGACCGGTCTTCAGATTATTCAGGATTCAGCAGCCCTTATTCAGGATCTCATTGAATCCTATGTAATAGCCTGTAAAACCCTCAGTGAACAGGAGAAAGGAACCACAAAGAAAGAAATTGAGGGTGAGATGAAAAAACGCGGCATCGCCATGTATCACCTGGGAGAGGTGGTGTTGACAGAGTCGCTTTCTGTTCCCAATTACAACAATACCCTGAAATTTCTTCTTAAAGAAAAAGCCCTTACCATGACACCCAAAGGGAAAAAGGATATTGAAATAAAGATTACCGGCTATGATGAGATAGAAAACACCTACAACAGCCTTAATACTTTAAAAACCGCTATCCATGTAACCAGTATTAAAAGTGGACGACTCAAGGATTCATCTTCTCTTGATAAAGATCAGAATTCTCTTCAAGACAATGTCCACTAATTTAGAATTACAAAAAAAACGTATGAGCGGACAGTAGTATGTCCGCTCATCAGATAAAAAATGACTAC
>CAZPEK010000149.1:0-8493 GCA_964585555.1 uncultured Leptospirales bacterium
AGTATAAGAAATGTTAATTTTCAAAGCAATGCATCTCTATAATTCTTCCATCATATGATGATTTGAATTTTAATTTAGTCTTTTCAGAGTATGAGTTAAAAGGCCTTGCAGAAAGCTTTCTCTTTGAACGGGGTAAAGAACCATTCAGTAAATTTTATTCCGAAGAAAAAAAATCTTCCATCGAAGAATTTATAACTCTTCTTTTCGCCCGGTATTTTGAAATTGAATTTGGATCACTTTTTAAAATTATCAAAAGCCAGGATATGAAAAAATTCGCCTGCGCCTTTATTATCAAAAGGCTTTATCTGACTGTGGGTGACAACTTAAACACCTTTGGATTCTTTCTGATAAAAGCTATTGCCAGGACAGGAAAAATTAAAACTATATGAATAAGTCAGTACTTTTTCCAGAGTGAGTGCGGGGCCTGTCAGGAAGGCCCGACACTCACTTTGGAAAGCTGATTCTCATTTAAGAAGTTTATACTGATAATATTTTTTAATTAAGACGGATTCTGTAATAAATCCAGAGCAGAGAGAAGGGAAAAAAATCAAAGGAACCGCAAAAATAATGGACAACAAACCAGAACCTGGGGGAAGAAAAGACAGGCTTCTTTATATCCATTAATTTTTTCTTTTAGGGGCTACTTATCCATAAAACGATCAATTACCGCCTGCTGTTCATCGCTGGCATTGAGAAATTCTACTCCCATACCAGACCTTTCATCACCCGATTCTTCATCCCGTACCCATTTGACACGGGCCTTTAATTCTATAGGGTCATTTTCAGGAATATAGAGAACAATCTCTACTTCAGAATCTGCAAGAAGGGGTTCAGGGGTTGAAATAAAAATACCCCCATGGCCAATATCAATAGTGCTGCTGAACGTTAATCCATCAGAATACACTTCGCATTTAATAGATTTTCTTATCCTTTTATGCAGCCTTTTTTCACTCATAGAAAACTCCCGATTTATCCGCTTCATTTTTTATTCTACAGGACACCGACAGACAAAAAGCAAGGGACAGTATTCACTAATTACAACATTATATACGTATTGACAAATAATACAATCTTTTTTTAAATTGTGTACGCATAAATCAAAGGGCCGAAAAGGTGCCATCTGAACACATGGGACAAACTTCATCATCCATTTTTTATTTGAAGAAAAAAGTGATATTCCCCTACTGCACTATGAAGGTGGAAGTAAATGCATCGAAAAATTCAAAAAATCTTCAGGAAGGAGAGAAAATCATAGCATTCCCTCTCCGCTCATTTCTCGATATGCTTCTTTACTGGAAAAAACCCGCAACGGTTGTAGAGATTGTAAAGATAGAAGAAAAATCAAACAGGGTGCACCTTGAGCTGAAGGGTCTTTCCCGAATATATCTTAAAAAAATTTCCCGGTTAAGGAAGGCAGAGTTTGATATAATCGAAGAGCCCCCGGTAGACCCGTCACTTCCCCTCTGGGAAAACCTTAGAAAGAAATCCCAGGAACTGATATTTCTCATTAATGTAGAAGAATCTGACAAACTCATTTCCCTTCTTGCCTATATTGTAAACATGCACCAGTTAACTGATTTCATCACAAACTACTTCGTCATGGATTTTCCACGACGCTATCAGCTCTTCAAGGAGATTGATTCCACCGAAAGGGGAAAAACACTTCTCTCAATCCTTGACCAGTTGATAATTAAAATGAACAACACCAGGAGTAGAAGCCTGTAATGAGAAAAAAAATCCTCGGAAAGGACGTATTCTACACCATCGCATGGACCCCACTGATTCCCTATGACAGGTTTAATGCTTCAAGAATTTTGCCTGAACTTCCAGGGATAGCCGAAATAGTCGGCATTAAAGGCTCCGATGAAAAAACTCTTATGTTTCTCGAATGCTGGCGCGACGGGCTCCGCAGTGGAATCAAGAACCTCCTCGAAGCAGATTCAACCGCCTTCAGGGATATCCGGAGAAAGCTCAATGAGTATGAAATCCTCTTTCGTTTTACCGAAGTAACCACCTCACCCCATGACCTGAAAGATATCATGTACTGGCTCATCCAGGAGGCTCTTCCTCCTTTTAATAATACCGATGGTTTCAGTGATACAGGACGGTATCGAAGCATAAATGTAAAGGAGATAAACCGAAAAAGCGAAGATATAATTGAACGTATCCCCCCTTACTGGTAATTTTACTCAGGGATGATCGCAAGCCTCAGGTCATCTTTAGTAAAAAGATGGTCCGGTTTATATTTCTCATATAAAAATTCAAGAATATATTTCAACCGTGCTGCCGCGTCAAGGGGTGATGAAAGCTTATTGTCAGAGCGGGGAGAAAACTGCTGAACCCGCTTTACATTGAGGCTTCTTTTGTCCTGGTCTGGAATAAAAATATCCTTTTTAAACAAAAGAAAGGTTTCATAAATTGACCGCATAATCTCGTCTGACCTGATCAGGTTGGCAACGAAAAGATTAGTATCGGGGTCATGAACATTCCGGGTAAAAAACCGAAGAAGCTTCAGAACAATTTCCGGATAAAGGTGATCATTTAACAGGTCAACAAGAAGGGGCTCAAGCTCCGAATCATTCATTTTTTTTGTAGGGTAGGCGACGTTAAGGTTCTCCCAGTATCCTGTTTGAACTTTAAAATGTATAAAATCTATAAACCGATCTACAGCATCCTTTTTCATGATGTCAATCTCGCCATAGGTTGACTCAAGAATCCTGTCTGCCGCCTCTTCAAGGCTGTAATCCTTCAGGAGCTGGACATAATCAAAAGACGATTCTACTTCAGCTTCAGCTCCAATATTTAAATCAGTTATTCCGTTATGGCCAGAATCTTCCACCTTTTAAAACTCCTGCTGCATAATTGTCAGACGAAGCCCCCGGTAAAATTTTCGGGAACTGTTATACTGCTGCACATCCCTGACTGCACCATACACCGAGTAGAGATATAATTGCAACTCAATAAAACCACAGAGTCCCACCTGGTAATAATTTTTTGTCACCGCACCATGGGCGGTTAATGCAATAAAAGCCCCGTTTAGAAGCAGCGAAAAAAGTCCCGTTCGATAATTTCCCGTATAAAAATGTCCAAAACCGGGAAGGACCAGTGACCCCGTAAGGGCAATGGCCAGAGACTTGCGGGGACGATTTATCTCATCGACAATAGAGGCATCAACCAGGGACAAATTCACAAAATACGCCCCCTGTGGATAGAGATGCTGATAAGCCATAATTCTCTGCCTGGCTCCCATGAGGTCACCCATAAAAGCTGAATTAAAAACCCGGTAATAATGAACCCTTTCGGTAAACCGGGAATCCTCATACTTGAGAAGATACTGCTTAAAGCTTCTCATTGCGTAGAGAGGAGACCCCTTTAAAAGACGCATATAGCCGAGAAAAAAAAGCGCCTCTTCACCTTCAGGACGGCCGCCATAAAGGGCTGAGCAGTTGCCAAAATCCCGGGACGCGTGATCATAATTTCCCCCGTGGAAATATGCCTTTCCCCGGAGTAAAAGAGACCCGGCAGCAAAATCCCCCCGGGGATAGTGAAAGCTGTAGCGCTCTGCCTCGGTTATGGCATGAAAATATTCTTTCTCCCCATAGAGGTACCTCACCTTTTCTGCCAGCTTTCCTTCATCAGCCGACGCGGCGGCTCCAGAGCATATCACAAAAAAAAGTACAGCAATTCTCACTTCCCACCCCCCTTCTCAATGAGTTCTGGATACCGAAGGTGGTCCATTGGATGATAGGGAGGAAGGTTCCAGGTCAGGTCACTTCGAAATTCATCGGCCCTTCGGCGGTTAAAGTACTCTGCCGCGTTCCAGGCCCCGTAGATAGTGCCGCCGTAAAAAACCGCGGAGAAAAGAAACAGGGTACCCGCCAGTTCTCTCTTTCCTTCTCTCAGAAGGAAGACACCCCCGGTCAGGGGGGCTGCCACACTAACGAGACTCAAAAATGCCGCCACGTACCGTCCACAGTAAAGCTGCCCCGCTCCCGGGAAAATACCCGAGGCAACGGCACTAACCCAGGGATTTCGTGAAGGAAGAGACGGATAGCGGGAAAGTGCTCTATCGAATTTTTCATATCCGGGCCAGGAACCCGCTGCGCTGCGAAAGCCTTTTACTTCCTTACTCACCCCTTTATACCTGTCCAGGTAAAGCAGCGCCGTCACCCGTGCGGCCATCAGGTCTGTGTCAAAGATATCCCCTTTCCCCCGATAACTGAGAGGCGCGAGAACTGAAAGAGCGGTCTGGTAATCCCCGGTCTGAATGAAGGCCCGGGCCAGGAGAAGAGCCCCCCGGTGGTCAGGGGCAGTGCCACGGCCCGTCGACCGATTGATCACTGAAAGGTACTGTGCCCCGAGAAAATAACTGCCCAGGATAAAATAGTCAACCTCGCCCTGAAGCTTCGGGGAAAGATCTTTTTTCAGGCGCGAAGCCTCACCGATAGAGTCAAAATATCGCTTTTGATGATAAAGCGAAGAGATAAACTTTTCTTCACGAGAGGCGCTGAAAAGGGGAGAAAGAAAAAGAAAATTCAACAGAAGAGCTACTGCAGAAACACGCATCATGGTCATATTATTTTTCCGATGAGAGGGGGCCCACGGGATCATAGCCTCCTTTGCCCCAGGGATTACATCTGAGGATACGGTCCCCCGCCATGATTGCCCCGATTAATGCGCCGTTACGTTCAACCGCCTGTCGGGCATAGGCGCTGCATACCGGCGAATACCTGCAGCTCGGGCCGTCAAGGGGCGAAATTACGACCTGAAAAAAACGAATCAGTATCCAGGCTCCTCCCTGGAATCCATTGATTACTGACATGCCGTGATGATGGGCATGTCCCCGGCGAAGCTTTGTTTTATATATCAACTCATCGCCCGTATAGACATCACGCTGCCAGGGGGCAAAGGCTTTTTCTGCACCCAGGGGAACCGTAGAGAGAAGAAGAATTATTATCAGTACAATTTTATGCATACACTCTTTCCTTAAAACCTTCCGACGGAGAAGGAAGACCGATAGCCTATCTATGCACGGTTTCCCTGAGATGTGTCAAACAAAAAATTCAACTGCCGGGCAGTGTTACCTCATTTGTATTATGCTTGACAGACCATCAATAACCAATAGGCTGATATGTATTATCAGAAAAAAAGATTGCATATACAAAGAGCATACAAAACAGATGAAAAAACAGCTACTAATATTTTTATTTATTATAACCCCGAAGTCCCTTCTCTCAAGAGCCTTCGGGGCCCTGACACGAATTCCCCTTCCCCGGTGGATTCTGCAGCCCGTTATCAACCGGTACAGTAAAGCCTACGGAGTAAAAACAGATGAATACATCACTCCTGAAAAGGGCTTTCGAAACTTTAACAGCTTCTTCACCCGGCAGCTCAAAGGGGGAGTCCATACTATAGACAGCGATGTCAATGCAGTAGTCTCCCCGGTTGACGCCCGCCTTGACCAGTTTGGAGAGCTTGACGGTGAAACAATCATGCAGGCCAAGGGGATCCACTACAGTCTCAAGGATCTTCTTCCTTCAAAAGAAGCGGCCCGTTTTGAGTCCGGTTCATTCATGACACTGTATCTCTCTCCCGGGGACTATCACCGTATTCATTCCCCGGCAAGCGGAACCATTTCAGGATATTTCTATATACCGGGAAAGCTCTACACCGTACAGGAATTCATGGTACAGGGACTCAAGGGGCTCTTCTCTAAAAATGAACGGCTCATAAGCTACATTGACACGGGACGGGGAACCATTGCTGTCTGTAAAATAGGTGCCATGAACGTAGGGCGCATGTCTATCAGCCACGCCCCCGTTATTACCAACAAGACTTTTAGAAGCAAAAAAGAAGTACTCTACGATATAGATGCACAACCTTCAATCAAGTCGGGAGATGAACTGGGAATATTTCATCTTGGCTCAACAATCATTCTTCTTTTTGAGAAGAATTTTGTCCGCTATACCGGTCTCACCACCGGTGACACCGTGCGGGTTGGGCAGAAAATTGGCGACATTATACGCTGAGTCTTTCAGAGGAGGCCTTTATGCCATGGCATAACTCAATGGATAAATTTATCTCTGCCCAGTTCAAACAGTGGCAGCACAAAAAAAAGATAGATGTAGAGGAAGTTAAAAAACCCCATCCATTCATTACCATTTCCCGGGAATACGGTTCAGGGGGCTACGAGATCGCCCATGAAATAATCAGGGCCATCAATACCGAAGACACCAATGATCCGATATGGGCCGCCTATGACAGAGAGCTCCTTGAGAAGGTTATGAATGACACGGGCCTTTCCGAAAGTCTCACGGAGACAATGACCAGCAACGCCCGGAAATCAATGACCAATTTTATTCAGACTTCTTTCAGCAATTTTCCTTCACAGGTTACGGTCTATCGAAGGCTGGTTGAAACCATCCGGCTTCTGGCAATCAACGGACACACCATTATTGTCGGGCGCGCCGGGAATGTCATCACACGGGACATACCCGGTGGCATGCACATCCGCATCATTGCCCCTATGGAATATAAAATAGAACGAATGGTAAACCTGACGGGACAAAAAAGAGGGGAAATTGAAAAGCTGATAAAAACTAAAACAAAAGAACGTGACGGTTTCATAAAAGAATACGTTAAGTTTGACCCGACAGACCCCGGCAATTATGACCTGATAATCAACAATGACCGCTATACATCAAAAGAGGCGGCGCAGCTGATAAACAGCGCCATGAAACTGAAGGGCCTGACCTGAGAGAGACACAACGTCATCCATGGATTATTCCTTTAACATGAAAGAGGCCCTGCTGTCTTTCAATCCCGAAAAGGGAATGTTGACATCAAAAACTCCCGAGGGAGAAAAAAAACAATGGGTTAAAAAAATCGAGGGTATAGTCCATATTCTCTCTGTCATTGAAGATAAAGATAATTACTATGCTGCCTGTGAAATTGATGATATCACCGGCGAACTGATCGCCCTCGACCGGCAGACTGGTACAACCCGATGGTATATTCCGGGACGCCCGTATCTGCAGCAGCTCTTTGACAAAGATTTGTTTACTATCTTTGTCGATTCAGAGCAGAAATACTTTCTTTTACGAGTCACCACCGACGACGGCAGTTCCCGATGGCATCATCCGGTATCCAGTGATCTTCTCGAATATACTATCAACAAAGACCTCGTTACCCTGCACTACGCATCAGGACAGGTTGAAAAACTGAATTCCCGAACAGGAGTCGCCATTTCCCGAAAAAATATTTGAAAAGATCGATTGACATAGATACGATAAAAGCGGTACTTACGTTTATTACGCAAAATGATTACAAAAAATATTTGATGATGCCCTTATAGACTTTCTTGTATTATCATGTAACCGATCACAAGAAAATAATCAAATATAATTTTCATAAAGGAAGTTTATCCCATGCTGAATTTTAAAATCCTTGATGCGAGCAAAGAACTTGCGGTGGCCCGATCTTTAAAAAATTATACTCCCCCATTTAAAATCCACGGGGGATACCGGCTCATCGATAACGGCATACACCCTGAAGCCACTGTTCAGATTGAGGCCGATGGAAAAGAAATACATGAAGCCTCAACAGGCAACGGACCGGTTGACGCCCTTGCCTCGGTCCTGAAAAAAGCACTGACCCCCCTTTTTCCTGAAGTTGGTGAAATCAAGCTCATTGACTACCAGGCACATATTCTTGATGCCAAAAAAGGCACCAGCACGGAAGTCGAAGTAACAATACTTTTTACCGACAGCAAAAATGTCTGGAAGGTTCACTCGCTTTCTCCAAACATTAATATGGCTTCTTTTAATGCCCTTGCTGACGGCTTTGAGTATGCCATTTTATCAAAGCTGCGCAAATAATCTGCAATCATAAAAAGTACTGCAAAAAAAGGAGAGGCAGAAAGCCCTCTCCTTTTATAAACTATTATCTTAATAGTATAATTACATCATTTACGCATATCTTCCCGGTAATATTGAATGCTGTAGGGAAGATTCTCATCAAGAATCGGCTCAGGGGGTTTCTTTCTGTTCAACGAACGGGCAAGATTTACCCGTGCAAATTCATTCTCATAGCCGAGACGCTTGGCGTAATCGATAGACTTCCAGTAACTGATGGAGCTCCGAGATTCATCCTTCTGAAGCTGATAGACCGCCCCCATATTATTGTAAGCCGATGAGAGAGAACGGAAAAGCCTCACATGCTTACTGTTTGTCCGGACAACGGTACCAGCCTGCTCTGCCTCAAACTCGGAAACATTGATAAGCTTAAGATATTCTCCCTTTGCCGCTTCAAAATTGCCAAGATGATAAAAGGCATTGCCAAGGGCAAACATCAGCTCAGGTCGATCAACAAGATCGTCATAGAGATTAAGCCATTGATCAAGGGATTTACGATAGAGCCTGTTCAGGTAGTAAATGCGCCCAAGGTTATAATGAAGCTCCGGTGATTTAAAATTCTGTTCAAGGGCTTTTTCGT
>CAZPEK010000150.1:0-8481 GCA_964585555.1 uncultured Leptospirales bacterium
ATAAAATATTGACAATAAAGCCTGCCTGGGATTAATATACATAATAGCTGTTTTATACATAAAAATAAATTTCTCACTTGGGGTAACGCTATGAATGAAAAAAGAAAAGCTTACCAAAACCGGGTAACGATACTCTTTACAGCAGCTGTAATCTTCCTTTCAATAATGGGGGAAGTTGACATGCTGCAGGCCGATACCGGCGACTACATTAATTCACTTTTTTACAACCGGAGACTCCAGACTCTCCGCACGAGCTACGACCGGTGGCAGACCCTCGGGCAGAAGTATTATCCTGACCAGCATATTTCAGAAGTGAACCATCATTTTTACAGCACGGTCTACGACTTCAACTGGGGGCGTGATGTCAACGGTAAAGACATCTATCCCCAGATGCTCGGACTTGCCCTGGGCTGGGACTGGGTAGGCGTCTATGTTCTCGGCTACACCACAGACTTCAAAGGAATCTGAAGGTCACTATGACGCCTGTACTATCGGGGTAAACCTCGACCTGAAGTATATTTCCTTTCAAAGCGACATCACCACCGACGGCTCAACAGCGGATTTCTACCTGAAGGCCTTTGTGCCCCTGGCGCGCACCTATGTGGGCATTCGCCTCAACCCTTACCAGAAAACCATCGAAGCCGGGCCGACAGGTGACGAGGAACATATCGAGGATGATGGTGGTTATAATTTTGACGTCCTTGATCTCGGTACCTCGGTACTTCGATTTGTCAATGTCGGTTTCAGCTACTACCGGCTGGCAAAGGCGAAATACGTGCCTAATATTTCAACCGCCCTGCACCAGTGGATGTCCGTTAATGAACGGGAAGATCTCGGCTGGGATCTTGTGTTTTTCTTTGAAACCCGTAATGAATCCTATGAAGACGGCCTGAAGGACTACCAGGTACGCCTGGTCTTTTCTTACTTTTTCGGAGGAGGCTTAATCAAGGTAAAGCAGTTCGATGACAGCGGCATAAACGTGAAGCCCACCCTCTTCCTGGGGGTCAGCTACAAATCAAAGGAAGACCAGTTCAGTAAAATGGCCACTGAAAGCGGTATGGTCTACAACGGTCAGGACGGCTTTGGCTTTGAGATCGGCATTGGCCTGAGGGTGCTCGGCTTCAGGGAATTCGGCTTTGAGGAAGACACCTATGTGAAGTTCAGTTACTTTTATAACTACAGCAACTATTTTGAGCGTGCTCCCGGCATCCAGCAGGGAATAAAGTTCAGGGTACTTTACTGATATATTTACAATTCTGCCAGAAAGGGGTTTCGGCAACCGGGACCTCTTTCCGCCTTCACATGATCTTCCTGTATACAAAACTTCTGTCTTGCTCTGAAATGACCAGTTTTTCCTCTCAAAATAACTTGACAAATTTTCGTCAAAAGCTCCTCATTATAACTTGAACCGGTTGAAACATAAAAAAAGAGTTTTTCGCGGAAAAGAGCTGTATTCCCCCGGATATTCAAAATACCTTCAGGAAGCTGAATACAAATACTTTTAAATATATACGGAGTTGTCCATTATGGATCTCGATTATTTCATCAAAAAAGACCAGATTATTAAATTAAAATCAACGGAGAAGCAAAACGTTCTGCGGGAGCTGATTGAAAAACTTGCAGAGCTCGAGCTTCTTGATAACAAAGAGCGTTACTACGCCCAGGTCATTCACCGTGAATCTCTTGAAAATACCGCCCTGGGTAATGGATTTGCAATCCCCCATACCCGCACCGAGTCTGTAGACCGGTTCATATCTATCCTTGGAATACATGAAGACGGAGTAGACTACAACAGTGACGACATCACACCGGTGAACTTTATTCTTCTCAGTATTTTCCCCTCTAAGATGAGTACAACATACCTGTATTTTATAGGCATGATGGCTCGTATTTTTTCAAACAATGAAAAGAAACATCATCTTGAAGATGCCCGCACCCCGGCAAAAATTCATGCAGTATTAAAGAAAGAAGCCGAGAACTACTTCGATTCTATCTCAGACCTTGAAATCATACCGGTTGACACGCCGGACAGCCTCGCCAGCGTTCCCTCTTCCGATGTTGACCTTCTTATTCGTCTTGACCGGCTCTATAAGATGTTTGACAACGGTGACAAGTCAGATAAACTGAAAAAGAAAATCATTAACATAAAAAAGCTCATCGACAACCGCTCCCTCACCTATTACGAGCGTATGCGAAAAAAAAGAAGCAACCCGTTTTCAATAGTAGAAAAAGACAGCTGCAGCGGCTGTCACATGGACATTCCCCCTGTTTATCTTAAGCAGATAAAAGACCAGGATGGAATATCCCTCTGCACTCACTGCGGCAGATTCCTGATAATAGTGTAAGTATACCGGCAGAAATTCCCCGGTCTTATAACCCCCTGTACCTCTTTTTAAGATACAGGGGTGAGGAAGTTTATCCTCTTTGCGGATTTTATCACCTCATGCCACCCTGCCCTTTTTATGCAGGCAGGGAGCACACAAGACAATACCGGTTACTTCCTTTTTCCCATAAAGACTTCAACCATGTCGATAGGTATTGGGAAAAGAGTCGTTGAATTATTTTCCGTAGCAATTTCACTCAGGGTCTGCAGGTACCGGAGCTGTACGGAGATAGGATGCTCTTCCATCAATTTTGCCGCGTCAACCATCTTCCCGGCAGCCTGGAATTCACCTTCAGCACTGATAACCTTGGCCCGTCTTTCACGCTCTGCCTCGGCCTGCTTGGCCATGGCGCGCTGCATTTCAGCGGGAAGGTCAACATGCTTCACCTCAACGGCAGAAACCTTAATGCCCCAGGGATCAGTCTGAGTATCAAGGACATCCTGGAGTTGCACGTTGATTTTATCACGCTCTGAAAGCAGTTCATCAAGCTCAACCTGTCCGAGTATTGACCGCAGGGTCGTCTGGGCCAGCTGGCTGGTTGCATAGAGAAAATCTTCAACTTCGGTAATCGCCTTATTCGGTTCAACGACCCGAAAATAGACAACAGCATTTACTTTTACCGAGACATTATCCTTGGTAATAACATCCTGGGGCGGCACATCCATTGCCACAAGACGAAGGCTGACTCGCTCCCATTTATCAATAAATGGAAGGATGATAATAAGTCCCGGTCCTTTAAACTTACCGATAAGCCTTCCGAGACGAAAAACAACAGCCCGCTCATATTCCTTGATAATCTTGATGGACATGACCAGAAGACCAATGGCAAGTATGGCCAGTGTTCCGATAAAATTATAATCCATAGAAATTCCTCCTGTTTAGTTCAGTTTAATTAATTATTCATTGAGCAAAAAACTCATACGCTCATTTTTAGTCCACGAGAAAGGAAGAAGTAATCTTCCTTAACCTGCAGGCAGAGTCAGCCGAAGGGGGCTTGTAAAAATGGCTTTTGGATATTCAAGACGTTTCCTTTTTCTTAACGACCAGTTCCATTCCCTGCACTTCAGTAACAGTGACCTCCTCTCCCTTTAAAAGGGCCTCATCGGAAAGGGCATTCCATATTTCACCGTGAACCATTATCTTTCCCTTACCGATAAAATCTTGCAGTACAATGCCGCCATTATTGACCATGCCCTCGCTGCCCGTGGAAACCTGTCCCTTGTGGGCATGAAAAACAAGACGAACCACCAGAAAAACAAAACCAAGGACAAAAAGCACCGCCGCGATAATAGATGAAATCGGAATATGGCCTCCCGGCAGGGGAGAATCAAAGAGAAGCATCGCCCCGAGAACAAAGGCGACAACACCTCCAAGGGTCAAAAGGCCATAGCTGACGATCTGCAGCTCAAGGATAAAAAGCACCACAGCGGCAATAATAAGAAGAAGGCCCATGGCATTAATCGGAATAACCTGAATGGCCATGAGAAAGATAAAAAGGGAAACCGCCCCGATGGTTCCGGGGACAATCATGCCGGGGTTCTTAAACTCCATACCAATACCGACAACGGCAATAATAAAAAGGAGAAAAATAATCTGGGGATCGGCGAATTTATTTACCAGTTCTTCTTTCCAGGTCATATGATAGGCAACTTCTTTAACACCCCGGGTTTTCATGGTGACTATTTTTCCATTGACGTTGACCCGTCGATTGTTCAGCTTTTTCAAGAGATCAGCCATGTCTTCGGCAACCAGGTCGATGATCCTGAGGCGAAGGGCTTCATTGTAGGTGCTTGATATGGCTTCCCGGACCGCCCGTTCAGTCCACTTAATATTTCGCTTCCGCTTCTGGGCAAGTGACCGGGCATAGGCGACCGTATCATTGAGGACCTTTTTCTCCATCACACCGGCGGGACTTCCATCCTTGTCTTTTTTAAGAAAATCGAGCTGGGGACTGACAGGATGCATGGCGCCGATTTCCGTTCCCGGTGACATGACGGCAACATGGGCACTGAGCATGATAAAACCACCGGCTGAAGCGGCCTGGGCGCCCTTCGGATAGGTAAAAACAACAACGGGAATCTCAGAGGTGAAAATCGCCTTGATAATATCACGCATGGAGGTCATGAGTCCCCCGGGGGTATCCATCTGGAGAACCACGAAACGGGCCCCTTCTTTTGAGGCACGCTTAATCCCTTCAACAAGATAATCCGCAACAACGGGGTTCACTCCCCCGTCGAGCTTCAAAACAACATAGCTCTCAGAGTCGGCACGGGTCTTCTGGTCGGGAGCCTCTGCACTGAGGCAGATGACCGCTGAGGCGAGTATTAAAAGAGAAATAAGAATTTTTTTCATTGTGATATGTATTCCTTTTTACACTTTTATTTTCAAAACTACAGATTCGATATTTATGTTGAAGGCGCGACATCATTTTATTGAAAGCGCGAAAGCGGTTTCGCGCCTTCATTATAAACTCTTTCGCGCCTTCCATGTACCTTCTGATTATCTTTTATAATTCCGATAACGTCAAGTCTTTTGAGCAGCTGGTTCATAGGAGTCCCGGGAGAGCAACATGTTACTGCGATATATTCGTTACAGCTTTTAATCGCTCAATCATCTTTGTGTAGATCCCCTCGAAGCCCCCGTTTGACATGATGACCACAATGGTTTCAACAGAGGGCTTTATCTCATCGACCAGCTCATCAATCATGGCTTCAACATCAAAGAAAAGCCCGGCATTTTTCCCCATGCCGTGGAGATTTTCTATCACCGCGGGTATATCTATCTGCTCATCATCGGGAATTCCCTCAAGGTTGAAGGGAGACTTTATCATTATCCGGTCTGCTTCGGAAAAAGCCCCGGGCAGTTCATCCTGAAATACTTTACGGCGGCTTGTTGCCGACCGGGGCTCGTAAAGAGCCATGATTGCTGCCCCCGGGTACCGGTGCCTGAAGGCTGCCAGGACCGCGGCGATTGCCGTGGGGTGATGGGCAAAGTCTTCGTATACCGTCAGGTTTTCGGCCTCGAAGATCATCTCCTGGCGCCGCTTCACGCCCCTGAAGGTCTTAATGCCGTCAATGACCCTTTTGCGGGAAATTCCCAGTCGAAGGGCCATTGCCGCGGCAGCGGATATATTCTGCAGGTTGAACTCTCCAATGAGTTGTGTCGGAAGTTCGAACCCATCGGTTTCATGGTCCTTCAGGAGGTGAATGCCGTACCCGTTCTCGTAGCGGAGAAAAGAGGCTGCAATGTTACTCTCTTCTGTACCATAAGACAAAACACGGGAATATGCTTCTTCCGCCAGTTCTGCAAGGATATCATTACCGGCATTGTAAACCAGGTTCCCTTCAGAGGGAATTGTCCTGATGAGGTACCTGAACCATTTGGTGATTTCATCGAGGCTGTCATAGATGTCGGCGTGATCAAATTCAAGGGACGTGAGCACCAGGTGGCGGGGTCGGTAAAAGATAAACTTCGGCACCTTTTCAAAAAAGGCTGAGTCGTACTCATCAGCCTCGATGACAAAATACCTCCCTTCACCAAGACGGAAGTTGGCCCCCAGGTCAATGGATACACCGCCGATAAGACATGATGGATCTTCACCAGCGGTAACCAGTATATGCGACAAAAGAGCTGTGGTTGTGGTTTTACCATGGGTCCCGGCAATGGCTATAACTTCCTTACCCTGAAGAAAAAACTGCCGGATAGCCGTTGCCATTGAACAGTACCGGGTGGTGCTGTTTAAGAGGGCCTCAACCTCAGGATTGCCGCGGGTCATGGCGTTGCCCACAACTACCAGGTCGGCCCCTTCAAAATTTTCAGGGGCGAAGCCTTCAGTGACGGGGATCTTTGCCTCGGCAAGAATACCTGACATGGGGGGATAGACCCCGGAATCTGAGCCGGTTACCCGGTAACCTGATGTTTTCAGCATGCACGCAAGGGTACCCATGGCAACACCGCCGATGCCCATGAGATGGATATGTTCTTTCATGTATGTTTTCTTCTGGCGCAGTGAGAACTCAGGGCCCGCAGTACCCGGGACTGAGAATAGTAATTTTCACGGCCAGTTTTTTCCCTTCTTTTATTTTATACCAGACCTTGACCCGCTGGCAGATGGCAAGCCGGGCTTCCTTTTCTACCGCTGTGCTTTTCTCTACAGCAACCTTATTTCCGAGGAGAAAGACCGCCTCATGACTTCCCTTTTTAACCAGAATTTCTTCCTGGTCAAGATAAATAACCAGGCCTTCAAAGCTCATGTTCGGGGTATCGGCGCCCTTCACTTCCCCCATACTTATAAATAAAAGCGCCATGACAGCTGCAAGCAAAGGGAACAGTCCTGAAGGTTTCATGATATTTCTCCCGGAGTCAATAGATTCTGTGTATATACTTTAAAATATGCTACATCATGGTGGAGAGTCAAGAAATCTTTTCATAAATCATCCAAAGTATGATTTAAACATCAATCCTTAAACCTTAAAATTTTTTTAACCCGGTGTCCCGAGAGGTGATGTGCCGTGGCAGGCCCCGCCAGGCTTTTCGTCTCTTTATTTATATATCGCATTGCCGGTTTTCTTTATTTTGCCTATATTATAAAAACTAATTGCCCAATTATGCTGCTGTGACAATTAACGTATTATCATTTGACATATTACCTGACTAAAAGATACAATCAAAAACAGAGACAGAAACCGGGAAATCAACCTGAATGAACCAGACACTATTGAGATACTCCCTGCCGGGAATCATATTATCCTTGCTTATCATAACCGCCCCTCTTCTCATGGGAAATGAAATACCCCCCTATACCTGGGGCGTACAAATGAAGTCCCTGGTATCCCGGAATGAATCATCGGGAATCACCCTGCGGCGCTTTACCCCCGGAGAGCGCCCCCAATACAAGAACAAGATCATGCGCTACATTCTTTCTGTTGACCCGACTGTTGAGTCGAAAATGGTAGTCATGAGGCATCGGGGTGCCATTGTTCGCGATTACCTCTTTGTAAACCAGCGCCTTTACACGGTCCTGGATGATATGGGGAATATGCATCCCCCGGCGGTCGACGTACTCCTGCAGCGTCTCAAGGGACGCTTCGGCCCCCCGTCAGTAGAAACGAACGGTCAGATCACCATTCGTTCATACCAGCAGGGAGACACAAAGGTTCTCTTTTATACAAAGCATCTCCGCAACGGGAGCCGTAAATGCAAAGTCTACTACTACGCAACCAGTATGTTTCGAATGCTTATTATGGATAATTAGTGAGAGGTACAAGGTGCAAGGTACAAGGTACAAGGTACAAGGTGCAAGGTACAAGGTTTGGGGGGGGAAGTTAAAGCAATTTTTCCATAGAATTTGTTTCATTGTCTTGAGATCAACATTATGTCTCATTTTTTGAAAAAATTTACCAAATTTACTTGACAGTTTTCAGTGTTACTCGCATATTTGCATTCCATTAATAAGAGAATAATCTTATCTCAAGGATATAGACATTGGCTAACAATAAATCACAAACCAAAAGAAACCGGCAGAATGAAAAACTTCGATTGAAGAATCGTATGGTCAGGTCTTCTATCAGAACCGCTCACAAGAGTGTTATTAAGGCAATTCAGGCGAAAGACTCTCAGACTAAAGAACTTTTCGATAAATTCGTAAAAATCGTCGATACTGCCGCTGGTAAAGGAATTCTGCATAAAAGTACCGCTGCACGGAAAAAATCAAGACTTGCCAAGAAGGTTAACGCTCTTCAGCAGCAGGCTTAGGGTATCTCCTTTGACTAAGTCTGAAATAGTCAACTTTATCTCGCTTAAATGCAATATAAAGAAAAAGGACGTTGCACAGGTAATTGATAATTTCCTTGACCAGGTCAAAGAGAGTGTCAAAGATAACCAGAAAGTCGAAATAAGGGGTTTCGGTACTTTTTACCAGGCAGTAAAAAAAGCCAGAAAAGTCCACTCCCCCATCGCGGAACGGGTCCTGAACGTTCCTTCAAAAACGGTTCTTGCTTTCAAAGGAAGCAAGATTACCGAACAGGAAACAAACGAGGGCGTTTAGCTCAGTTGGGAGAGCATCTGCCTTACAAGCAGAGGGTCACAGGTTCAAGTC
>CAZPEK010000151.1:0-8473 GCA_964585555.1 uncultured Leptospirales bacterium
TGCCTCTTCCACCTAGCACATACGAAGGTCTAACCATCAATGGATAACCAATTTTTTCAGCAATTTTAAGAGCCTCATCAAGGCTGCTCGCCATACCTGATTCGGGCTGCGGTATTTTGAGCTTTTCCATTATCTGCCTGAATCGGTCTCGGTCTTCAGCAAGATCTATTGACTCAGGAGAGGTCCCGATAATATTTACACCCTCCTTAAGAAGATCACCGGCAATATTCAAAGGCGTCTGGCCGCCAAACTGGATAATGATACCTTCAGGTTTCTCTTTATGATAGATACTCAAAACATCCTCAACTGTCAGGGGCTCAAAGTACAGCTTATCCGATGTATCATAATCAGTTGAAACTGTCTCAGGATTACAGTTTACCATGATAGTTTCATAACCAAGGTCTTTCAGTGAAAATGCAGCATGGACACAACAGTAATCGAATTCAATACCCTGTCCAATCCTGTTAGGCCCTCCTCCCAGCACCATAATCTTTTTATTTTTTGAAATATCTACTGTATTGGGGGCATTATACGTTGAATAATAATATGCTTTATCTTCAACTCCACTTACCGGGACCGCATCCCAGTTCTGACCGAACCCGAGATCAATTCTTTTCTTTCGTATATCCGATTCAGAAAGATCCATAATTTTTGCCAGGTATGCAGCGGCGAACCCATCTTTTTTTGCTTTCACAAGAAGCTCATCTGGAATCATGCTGCCCTTATGTTTTAAAATTTCTTCCTCAAGTTCAACAAGCTCTCTCATTTCTTCTATAAAGTATTTTTTTATAAAGGTTCTCTCAAAAATATCATCAACATCGGCCCCCTTTCTCAGTGCTTCATATATAACGAACTGCCGTTCGCTGGTAGGGGTGCTCATCAATCTCATTAACTCATCAAGAGATTTACTGTTATAGTCTTTAACAAAACCAAGGCCATATCTTCCGTTTTCCAATGAACGAATTGCCTTTTGAAATGCCTCTTTGTAATTTTTACCGATACTCATGACTTCGCCGACAGCACGCATCTGGGTACCAAGCTCATCCTTTACACCCTTAAATTTTTCAAATCCCCAGCGCGCAAACTTCACTACAACATAATCTCCCGAAGGAGTATATTTTTCCAGGGTCCCGTCTCTCCAGTAGGGAATCTCATCAAGAGTAAGTCCCGCAGCAAGAAGAGAAGAAACAAAGGCAATAGGAAAACCAGTAGCTTTTGATGCAAGAGCTGAAGACCTTGAGGTTCGGGGATTTATTTCAATAACAACAACCCGGTCAGTTACTGGATCATGGGCGAATTGAACATTCGTCCCGCCGATCACTTCAATTGCCTCAACAATAGAATAAGAGTAATCCTGAAGCCGCTTCTGCAGTTCCTTGCTGATGGTCAACATCGGGGCTGTGCAGTAGGAATCCCCTGTATGTATTCCCATGGCATCGACATTTTCAATAAAACAGACTGTTATCATCTGGTTCTTGGCATCACGAACCACTTCCAGTTCGAGTTCTTCCCACCCGAGAACCGATTCTTCCACCAGCACCTGATTCACTAAACTCACCGAAAGCCCGCGAGACACGACCTCATGCAGTTCTTCTGTATTATACACATGTCCACCACCGGTACCGCCCATCGTATAGGCAGGCCGTATCACAAGGGGATACCCGAGCTTTTCGGCAATCTTTTCAGCTTCTTCAATACTGTGAGCAGGCTCACTCTTCGGCATTTCAATGCCGAGTTTATTCATTGTTTCTTTAAAAGCAATCCTGTCTTCTCCCCTTTCAATGGCATCGGCCTGAACACCGATGATTTTCACCCCGTATTTATCAAGAATTCCCTCTTTATATAATTCAGAAGACAAATTCAGGGCTGTCTGGCCTCCCAGATTAGGCAGCAGGGCATCAGGTTTTTCCCGGTCAATAATTTCCACCATTCTATCAAAATTCAACGGTTCTATATATGTAACATCAGCCATTCCAGGATCAGTCATTATTGTTGCAGGATTTGAATTGACCAGTATTACCTCGTATCCCTGTGCCTTAAGGGCCTTGCAGGCCTGTGTCCCGGAATAATCAAATTCACAGGCCTGACCAATTATAATCGGCCCTGACCCAATTATCATTACTTTATTAATATCAGTTCTTTTTGGCATAAAAATCTCCCTGTAATTCAGAATTAAAAACCTTAAAATATTTTTTAATAGAAATCAAAAATATGAATCTTTCCAGCGATCCGGGTAGATAATAAAAAATTCTACAATAATGTTCCTGTCAACAATATTTCAATTGCCGCAAAAGTAAGTATGAGATGTTTATTATTACCTGGTTAATATTCTACATTTTTGATATTATTCAATTTTTCAGATAATTTTCCTTATACTTGAAGCAAAAAAACAAAAAAAGCTTGCATTTTTATTTTTGAAGGAAGTTTATAATAATACTTCAATAATCATAACAGGAATAATGCATGAAAGTCTATCTTAATCTGGTAAAAGATGTTCTGGAAAACGGCCAGATGAAAGAAAATCGCACCGGAACCAGAGCCCTTACCATAGCCGGTTCGATGATTCAGCATAATCTCCAAAAAGGCTTTCCCCTTTTGACAACGAAGAAAATGGCTTCCAGGGCAATGATGGTTGAGTTAGAGTTTTTTATCAAGGGGCTCACTGACAAACGATGGCTCCAGGAACGGGGATGCAAGATATGGAATGAGTGGGCGAGCCCTGATGTCATCCCTGGAGATCTCAATGATGAAGAACGGAAAAAACGTCAGATGGAAGAACATGAACTGGGGCCTGTTTATGGTTTTCAATGGAGAAATTTTAACGGCTCCCTCGATGGATCCATCAAGGGTGTGGATCAGTTGTCTCAGGTAATTGAAACCCTTAAAACAGACCCGACAGACAGAAGAATGCTTGTTTCAGCATGGAATCCTCTGGCTTTGGAAAGCATGGCCCTGCCGCCATGCCATATACTTTTTCATATAGTAGTAATTGGCGATACGATTAATCTTACGTGGTTCCAGCGAAGCTGTGACCTCATGCTTGGCATTCCTTTTAATCTATCGTCATATGCTCTTTTACTCCATCTGCTTGCGAAAGAATCGGGATACAAAGAAGGAGTCATTACCGGTATGCTTTCAGATGTACATATATATGAAGATCACATCAAAAATGCCAGGCTGCAGCTCGAAAGAGATCCAATGAAATTATGCCAGGTGAAAACTGAACCATTTAATTCTATTTTTACCTGGGAGCACAGTCATACTTCCTTTGTGAATTATGAATCTCATCCAAAAATATCTTTCCCCATAGCGGTATAGGAATATCACATGAATACATTTTCAATTATAGTAGCAGTTGACAAATTTTTCGGCATAGGCAAAGACAATAAGCTGCCCTGGCGATTGCAGGCAGATATGGCCTGGTTTAAAAAAATCACAAGCGAAACTACCGGAGATAAATTAAATGCGGTTATAATGGGCCGCAAGACATGGGAATCTATACCTGAAAAATTTCGGCCTCTGCCGGGCAGGAAAAATATAGTAATATCCAGAAGCCCTGAGAAGGTTTCTGCCGACCATGTAGCGAAAGACCTCGACTCTGCACTGGAATACGCATACGAAAATTGCGAGAAGGTATTTGTTATTGGTGGCGCATCGATATACAAGCAGGCAATGAAGCATGCCCAACTGGGTGAATTGCTCATGACATACATTAATTTTTCATATGAATGTGACACATTCTTCCCAACCCTGGAAAGATGTAAAGAGGTTGAAGTTGTTCAAAAAGGAACTGAAGATGAAATTAATTTTACAATCAAACGTTATGTTCCTGCCTAGTTAACGACACTCCGAATGCTGTTTCAACCTCAGCATTCAGAAGCTTTCAAAAAGTAACGCAAAAAACACCGGCCATACAGGACTTTTTTACTTTTGATATTTAAATATGCCTATCCGGGAAATTTATTAAAGTCACGTGCTCTCTATATCACTGAATAACATCACAATAAGTTGACTTTCACCCGGAAATGAGTATTATAGACTATCATCAATAAAACAGATGATTAAAATTTTTTAATACCGGGTTAATAAAAAGAGGTAGGACAATGGAAAAAAGAGAAAAAAAAGACAAAAGTAATAAAAAGATTGCAGCAAAATCCTTAAAAGAGAAACGAAAAGACAAAAAGGATAAAAAGGACAATAAATCAAAAGTTATTGATGTTTAAATAATTATAAAAACTAAACCCGGTTTAAATTTTTTTAATCCCCTTACTTTATATGTAAAGTTCTCCTTATTAGCAAAAACCGGTTCATGCCCTACAATGAACCGTTATGGTTGCTGCATCATGTCACCAAAATATTGACAAAAAGCGATGGGCATGGATACCCAGAGGGTGCGCCTTTATTACAAACACTTCAGCCTGCATTAACCTGCAAATTCTCAGCAACCTTCTTTTCCATTGCGTCAATCAGCTTGTCGACATTTTTATACTTTTTCGGATCAATAAGTTCCCCTACTGCAACAAACCCGCGCAGACCGCTGAAAAGTTTCGGCAGTTTTTCATGGCGTGACCAGATTTGAAAAGCCCCTTTTATGGTAACAGGAAGTATTTTCTTTCCCAGGTTATAGGCAAGATACGCGGCCCCCGACTTAAAATCGTGCATATAACCATCAGGAGTTCGTGTCCCTTCGGGGAAGATAAGAATGCTTTTCCCCTGGCGGAGCATGTCGGCGCTCGCCTTGAGAACATCAAGTGTATTATCATCATCAATCCAGATAACCGGAAGAACAGGAAAAACATAACGGAGGAATTTCAAACGGCTTTTACCGGTAACATATATCTGTGACCTGACAGCAGGGGGAAAGGCCCAGGCGAGCCATACCATGTCGAGATACGACTGATGATTTGCCACAACTATGATATTATCCTCTTCAAAATTACTCCTGTTTGAAATCTCCACTTTCCAGAATAATATGGAAATAAATTTTAAGAAGGCCAGTACCAGGTGATGCAGGGGATTAAATATTCGATTTGGCTTATGCTTAATTTCTCCACCGAAAATCTGGTCATCGATTGAAGTGCCCTCTGTTTTTTCAAGAGCCAGAAGATACTCAACGATTGCCTCAAGGGTTTCATTCTTCTTGAATTCAGCAACATCAATAATAACCTGCATGTTCTGTTCAAAGTAGACCGCAAGGTCAACCAGGCCGAGACTGTCGATGTCAAAATCCCTGAGAATCTGGCTGGCATACAGGGTATTTTTTTTCAGCTTTTTTTTCAGCAGGTTGATAATCAATTCTTCAGAGGGACTCCTGGGAGAGAGGGTGCTGGTCAGCACGGCAGAATCTTCCTCGTTCACCTGGTAGACTCCCTTCTTCAGGTTTGCCTCTACTTCCCGGTAGAGAATCTTCCGGGTTGAATTGACCGGCAGGGGTTCAAGGGATATGGCAAAGTCATGAATGGTCCGGTAGTCGGGAAGCCCCCTTGAAAGTTTTTCCAGTTCCTTTTTAACACGGGCATAACTTCCTTCATCACGAAGAGAGGGGACAATTACCGCGAAGACCCGCTCGGTGCCCCCGCTTTCATGACCAAAGACGGCAATCTCCGCAACGGCATTTGACTCCTTGTAGTATGCCTCAAGCTCTTCGGGATAAACATTTTTGCCCGATGAAAGAACGATGACATTCTTTGAACGCCCGGTAATAAAAATATTCCCCTTTTTATCAAGACGCCCCAGGTCGCCGGTATTGAAAAACCCGTCATCATCAAAGGCCACGGCATTTGCCTCATCATTTTTATAATACCCCGGCATGACCGCGTCTCCCGCCAGCCAGATCTCACCAATGCCCTCATTGTTAATATTTTTTAAGATCACATAATTACCTGGCGTGGGCCGCCCCACAGAGCCGATGACATTCTTTCTGTAATCAGGGAGCGATATGGGGCCTGTTGTCTCGGTCAGGCCATAGCCTTCGATAAGGGTAAAGCCCATGTTTCGATAATAGATGGCGTACTGCCTTTTCAGGGGTGCCCCGCCGCTGATAAAAAAACGGTGGCTGTGACCAAAGAGATCGTGAATTGGAGTAAAAATCTTTTTAACCAGAAAACCGAGACCGAGGGCTTTCAGAACTGGAGCCCGTTTCAGGAAAAACATAAAAAGGCGGTACTTCAGGGCCGACTCCGCCTTCACCTTGTTGATAATGGCATCCATAAAAAGCTCCCAGAGGAGGGGCGCTGCGGGAAAAATAGTTATCGGGTTATTCGCCAGACTTTCCATTATATCGGGCCCCTTGAGGGAAGGCTGAAAAAGAAGCGCTCCCCCGTTGGCAAAGGGACCGACAAAATTAGCATCCAGGGCATAGACATGAAAAAGCGGAAGAATGCAAAGATTCATATCCGCGGTTGAAAGCTCGAGGAAATCAGAGGTTCCGATCGCCATTTTAAATATATTCGCATGGGTCAGCTCAACAATCTTTGAGGCCCCGGTGGTACCCGAGGTGAAGACAAAACAGGCGGTCTCATCTTCGGTTATTTCAGGTATCTTAAACTTTCGGCGCTTTGCCATACATGAGTCGAGGCCAACTGAAAAAGTCTTTATCCGCTTCAGAGTCTTTTTATATTCATCAGAGATAAAAACTGTTTTGCATTTTACCTCTTTCAACATGGGGGGATACTGTTCGGCCGGAAGGTTCACATCAAGGGGAACCACAACAGCCCCCATCATGGTAACTGCCATGTAGGTGATACACCATTCGGCATTACTTGCCGCGAGGAGCCCTATGGCATCGCCCTTTTTAAATCCTTCTTTCTGAAGAAAAGCGGCACGGGCCGAGGCAAGCTCCCATGCCTCTCCGTAGGTTATCCGGTTATCAAAAAGGATACTGTCTTTATACCTGTCGCAGCGGGTCTGGTAAAAATCATAAAGATTTTTCACATCATCATAATTCATCGCATGTACCTTTTCCCAGACAGTCGCCTCACTCCATTTTTTTGGGTAAGGAAGTGAAGGCCCCGGGCGCCTATCCCGACACCGGGGTAATCTGCCTTTTTTATATCTATGTTCCGGTTGAGCCACCGGGTCAATTACTTTTCCCGGACCATCATTTCATTATCATAATCCAGAAGGATTCCCGGATTTACCCTCACGCACCAAAGGGGGATGCTGTGAACTTCCTCACCCCTGAAATTTTTTCATATTGCACTACAGGAAGTTTACATGAAACAGCAGCACGCCACGGGACCGGAATGAATCGTTCTGGCGGGAAGCCGGCTCCAGGCCAAAAAAACCGGGAGCCGTACCGCGTATTTACTCGTCAGTATAAAGAAAATCCAGGTCTACCCCCTCATGTGCACTGAGAAGTACAATGGGAACCACATGGGATTTTGCCATATCCGGTTCAATCAAAAGATCTATCTCTATATCAATCCGCTTTTCTTTAAATTTTGGATGTCTAAAAACAAGGGTGAAAGGAATCTTTTTCCCCTTCATTGTTCCCTCTCCATGGTAGACCGGCCAAAAATGGTAGTAGCCCCTGGTTGCCCGATTGGTCTTGTAGGGATTTTTCCAGCCTTCGTCGATCATTTCGGCAACCCGCTCATTATAAAGAAGTGAAATCTCAACCTCGGGAATCATCACCATGGTGGTTTCTTCAAGGACCTCTCCCACGATATGGGCAAGACGTGCCGATTCTTCACCGGCCTTACCACCGGAAGAATCCCCTGCACCGGTGGCGCGCCGGGATTTAATGACCTCGATGGCCTCATAAATCGAAAAAAGAATATCCGTCCGCTCCTGGGTAGCATACCTGGCATTGAGCTTGCCGTGAAGGATACCCCTCTCACTGGTTATGTACCGCGGTGTAACCCGGTTAAGAACATAGGCCACAATATCATCTTTCCTGTATTCTTCAGGATTAAGGTCTTTATCATTTTTCAGCACCTCATCGACCACGTTGCCGACGATATCTTCCATCAAGTTCTGGTATGACATACACTACCCCCTTACAGGATCAACGATATTATTTATCTCGACGCTTTTTAAAAACCACGTCGAAAACTTCTGATAATTCTGCTGCAAAGGTAAAGTTCAGTCCCTTCTTAATATAATCAGGAATTTCTTCTATATCCTTTTTATTATCAAAGGGAACAATAATATTCTTTACCTTCATCCGCTTTGCGGCAATCACCTTTTCTTTGACCCCCCCGACAGGAAGAACCCTGCCGCTGAGTGTCAACTCTCCGGTCATGGCAAATCCCTTTTTAAGCGTCATTCCCGTAACCAGAGAATAGAGGGACGTGCCCATATCTTTTAAGCGGGTCACTGCACCAATCGCAGTATTGGTATGCAGAGTCGATAAGACCAAGTGACCAGTCAACGAAGCCTGAACTGCAATTTCCGCAGTTTCCAAGTCACGGATCTCACCGACCATCACCACGTCAGGGTCCTGACGTAACATCGCTTTCAAGGCACGGGC
>CAZPEK010000152.1:0-8462 GCA_964585555.1 uncultured Leptospirales bacterium
TTCCAGGTGAATGGAAAAATACGCGCAAAGGTCGAAGTTCCATCAGATATTTCCAAAGAAGACATGGAAAAAATGGCCATGGATCATGAACGGGTCAAAGAGTTTATCGAAGGCAAAACTATTCGCAAGATAATTGCCATACCGGGGAAGCTGGTAAATATTGTAGCAAACTAACACATTCAACCTGTCCATAAAAAAAGGGTGCCCTCCGGGCACCCTTTTTTTTGTAAACAGGTAATAAAGCACACTACCACTAGCCAACCCATGAGAGCAGGGCCAGAATGGCATTTATGAGAAACTGATTAGAGGGGCACCAGGATGTTAAAATATTGACAAAAATTCTGGGCCATGCAAGACTCTTTTAAATGATATAAGGAGAAGACAATGAAAGGGACCGTTAAAAAAAATTTAATTTGTTTTTCATGTGTTACTATTTTATCGATTTTTGCAATACCGAAAACTATGGTTGAGATTGGAAATGCAGCGGGAAAACCTGGAATCACCATTATAAAAACCGTTCATGGATGCAAACGATTTGAACACCAGCAAATTCATCCCAACCGATATATTCTCAGTAAAGGAAAAACCAGACCCTGGGCTCCTGTTATTTATGATATTCAGACAAATCGAAAGATAAACTTACCTGCCATTGAAGATCTTGATGGAATCGAAAAACCGATAAACATTTCAAATCTTCCCCGAACAAACCGGAGATATATAATCAACGGTCTTACGCTGGAAGGGAAATACTGGAGATGGAATGACAAAAAGATTATCCATTATAATCCCGACACAGGAAAAATTGGCCTGTACCTGGCCCGGAATAAAACCATAAAAACCGTTTCGGGAAATCCACCCTGTGCAGACGGCTCACCTTCTCAATTCGTTTCTCAATACAACATGTATTATTGCCCTCAAAGCAGAAAGTATGTTGATGAGAAAAGTTACCTCAGAGAGGTAAATAATTCCTATTATGCTGAAATGGATATGGGAAGTAAAAAAATAAACTGGATGGCTCCCCTGGAACGGAACTGGAACCACCCAATGGAACAGGATGGAGTGCTTCCCATAGGAGTTGATCCTTCGGGCTCATATTTTTATTACTTTAACCGAATATATTTTTTAAATAAAAAGAAAACTCCAGGACATATTATTCTTCATCGGTTTAATATTAAGAAACGAAAAGTCGATTGGAAATATACTATCAAGGTTCCGGTGCGACATAAAGGTAAGACAGCCTCCACTTATAGTATAAGTTCTTTTACATCTTCTGACTTTTCACATATTGTGTTCCTGGAATATGACGAAGGGCCTCATAATAATCCGGCAAAAGGATCTCTTTTCGGGCCAGGAGCACAGGGTTATGTGGTCAACACCGAAACCAAAAGCCATATTTCTCTTTCCATTCCCGTTACTTCCTATGGAAGATTAATAGATCGAGAAAAAAAACATCTTTTTCTCGGCAGCAACCAGCTTGCCACAATTTTCCAATATGATCTTGCTACGGGAAAGCTCACAAATAAAGTTCGCTCAGGAAGAAATATCTTTAAGCTCATTGAATCTCCCAATTCAAAATATGTGTATGTTTTTCACAAAACAGGTGTTGACGCCTTTGCCTTAAGCACAATGAAAAAAATAAAAACAATTCCGTTGCAAACTATTTTTACCGGCATAACAACATTGCTTGTGTCGGAGTCAATGTATGTAAGTAACGATGGAAAACACGCGGCCATGGGTATTTTAAAAAAGAAAAGAAATGGTCCCTGGGCTTCCTCTGACAGGAACGACGGATTTTATTTATTGAAAATTGAGGATTAAAAGAGTCTGATGCAGATAGAGGGACGAAAAGTAAAGATGCGTTCCACATTCAGAAAAGTCCTCCAGCATCAACCGGCACATGAGATTATAAAAGAACAAGTATCCAGGTTCAAGGAACAAGTCTGCCTTCTGTATTTTCAAGCCTTGTTCCCTGGACTTTGTTCCCTGCACAAAAACTTAGCTCCCATTCACCCCATTATTTCGGTGGCCAATTGTCGTGATCTCCATCCAGTTCATCTTCCTTTTTTTTCCGGTCTTTCCAGATATACCAGTTGGGATATACATACATCCAGTAACCCGGAGCAGTTCGTTTCTGTCCGCAATAGATATTGTTCTGCTCATGGAGGCCGTATTCATAAAACATCTCGTAGTTTTTCCTGTCTTCAGGGCATTTAATCACCTGCAGTAGATTGCTGTAGGTATATTTTCTGCCCTTTGATGCCTTTGGCGGAATAGCCCTGTTATGGACATAGGTCTTCCAGACATACCAGTATGGCTTTACATAGACAAAATGTCCGGGGGGAGTATATCCTCCGCACCATAAAATATCCTTACCCTTAAAGTGCTCGGGAGTATAACCGTAATCGGTGAATTTTTTATAGAGAGCAGCATTACTCGGGCATTTTAACTTTTTCTGCAGCCCTTTATAGGTTCTATTTAATGAGGCAATAGTCTTTTCGCTCACCTTAATGCCTTTCTTCTTCCATGCATACCAGTAGGGTTTTACATACACATAATACCCGGCCTTTCCCTTTTTTCCTTTGCACCAGGTTCGTTGATTCGCGTAACCGTATTCTTTAAAGCCGAACTGCCAGAAAGGATTCCTGCTGAGCTTCACATCAGGGCATTTAATTTTACCGATGAGAGTATTATATTTACCCCAGAGTGATGCTGCCTCGGGGACATCGTTCCCTGAAAAAGAAGAAAGGGCTGCAAAAAAAACCAGTGCCAATGCAGATATAGTTATCAGTATCTTTTTCATACTCATTCCCCTTTAAAAAATTTCCACAACAGGCCCTTAACCCTGGCTTCTTTTTTCACCGACCCTGTCAGGCTCTTTCTATTTTTAACAACTGACACCCTGTCTAATGCATTATCGCTGCAGTCATAACGCCCTCTGTTATCAGAGACAACAAACCCGTTATTGCTGAAGAATGATATCTCTACCCTGCGTTTCGTATTCTTAAGATCAACAATTTTAACTGTCCCCATTCTGCCAAGGGCAATGAGATAACGGTTATTTTTGGTCATAGCCAGGGACTGGACCTGTACTGCTAAAAGATCCGTGATCCGATGGACCATTTCCCCTTCTTTTGTGTAAACCTGGATAAACCCCTGGCTGTCATGACCGCCGGCAAAATATTTTCCCCGGTCAGTTTCTTCAGTAATTGTTTCCCATTCATGTTTTTTAACAGTACATACTTCACTTTAGGCCAGGTAAGCGCTTCAACATAGTATGTCATATCCCTTGCAACAGCTGTGCCAAGTGTAATTTTTGCTGCTGGATACCGCCGTAATGCTTCACCATCAAGATTATACAGGGTAAAACCTCTCTTAATTTCTGCAAATTTCCTGTTCGGCAGCGGCATAAGAAACATGTAAGAATGCTCGCGCTCGCTGTAAGATATACTCCCTGAATCATAGGTTATTGTATTGCTATACTTCTTCCTGTCATGGCTGAGGGTGTATGGCTTATTTGTATTATCAAAATACACTGATGCATCTTTTAACGCGACACGGTTATTCTTTACATCAAAAAGTAATGATTTTTTTGCCCGTTCGATTTCAAATGAAAGAAATTCTCAATTAGAAGAAACAAATACCCTTTTGGGAATATATAATGGATAGGTATTAAACACCTTCATTTTACCGGTCTTTGTATAGAGGGCAAAACCTCTGTCAGGATCGCTGCAGTTTCCAATAATTATATTGCCCATGGCAGGTACCTGCTGGTGAGAAGAGGAAAAAATGCGGTTATAGGTTCTCCCGTTTCTATGGGCATGTTCTACCTTTTGATGTACATACTCTCCAATGATTTCTCCATCTTTTGAAATCTCATATACAGCCCTGCTGCTTACACCAGTGTATGTCTTCCCGTTTTTGTTATGGAACAAACGGGTTATACGGTATGTACTGTCTGGAATCCAGAACTCCTTTTCCCTGCCGCTCTTGATTTCCACACGGCGTATCCTGCCTCCCTGGTACTTCCTGCTGTCTGAAGGGTCTCTAAAACGGCCAGCATGATAGGTATTCATGTAAATAAGATATTTGCTGTCCGGGCTGAACTCAACCCAGTCTGGAAAGAAAAAAATCTTCTTAAATTTCCCATAAGGTGTTAAAATTTTTCCCGGCCTGTCTGAAGAAATGTTTCGCAACAGTATGCCCTTATTATCAAACAAACGCATATAGGTTTTCCATCCTTTTTTGGTTGACTGTGCTACATTCTGCGCGACAACAAAAAACATGCCATCTGGAGAAATACGAATAATCGAATTACTTACACTGGTTGTCTTATTTAACTGTACCCGTTTGATTTTTTCATAATTTTTGTTCCGGATAACAATATCATCTCCACCCGGTTCATAAGTGAGAAGTGTATCCCCCCGGGGGAAATAATGTATCTGGCTGATTTTACTCCACTCACGTTCATCCCTGCTTATCCTGAGCTTTTTCACCTTATACTTTTTAATAAGCTTACCATTCAAATCAAGAATATAGACCCTGCGGGGGAAAACAGAAACTGCCAGATGTTTATTATCAGGCAAAAAAGCTACTGCATTAATATTCCTGTTAGGCTGCCAAAACTTAAATTCATTAGGTGGATTGATATAGGGCTCTTTGTCAATGAAAGAGCCGATGCAGTTCCCGTTGATATCCCATATTTTCACGCTGTTATTGCCGACATATGCAATATATTTGCCATTCTGAGATACTGCAGGATCAGAAAAATAAGGGCTGTAAAAATGCACATTATGCTCGATAGAAAGCTCTGAAGCCATAAGAGTGCTAAAACCTGTCATGCCTGCCACTACAAGCACTGTTAAAAAACTATACATCCATAATCTTTGAAAAATCATAACTACTCCAATAATATTTATCCAAACATATTTGATATTCAGTAAAAAACGACACAACATTAACCTTAGCGTACCGTAACAAAAGGGACAAGTGTTCTTGTCTCTCACCAGAACACCTCGCCCTTCCAATTTTAGACTCTGTACTTTTATTTATTCAAGAAGAAAGGAATATTCTTTGCAGTGCCAGGTAATCATGTCCATGGCATCACCCGGGATTGGGAGCACTGTATCCTCTACAGTACATTCACTATTGTAGAGATTCACCTTCCCTTCAGTTTCATGGGACTTATTCTGATTTAAAGCAGTTATTTCCACGCTACAGGGAAATTCTATCTCAATATAGGGATAATACTTCCCCCCGGGTCCACGCCGCCGGTTCTTGATAAATTCAGACTCTTCATAACGGGGTGTGGATATCTTATATTCAAAGCTCCCCTGCCTTATTGTTACATACAGTTCTCCTTCATGCCCATTGCGCTGATAGACAGCATTGAGAATCTTCTGTTTCTGTTCTTCTGCAATTTGAGCGAGCTTTGAAAGAAGATCAGTTTCTTTATTCAGGTTCTCACCGGAACCATCGGATAATACTGTACGTGCTCCAAGAGCATCTATCATGTTTTTAAGGTTCATAATCTAATTAATCATTTTTTTAACTGCATCAAGAGGCTGTTCAGGCTTAAAGGGCTTAACAATCCAGACATTGGCCCCAGGATCTTTATCCTTCCGTTTAATGTTTTCTCCAATTTCCGTAGTCAGCATCATCAATAATCATTTTTTTTGCCATCCCAAATTCTTCATGTTTTAATATCTAATAAAAGATTCTAAGGGATCTCTCAAATTATGTCAATCACTTGTCACAGGCGTGACAAAGGAATAGAAACTTCTTGACATTATCATTTAAGACAACAATAAAAAAAGATATAATCGGAGGTCCCCATGGAACTAAAAGAAGCAATATTCAACAGACGATCAGTCAGAAAATTTACAGATCATTACGTATCAAATGATGACCTTCATGAAATTCTTGAAGCTGCCCGTTATGCTCCCTCATGGGCAAACACACAATGCTGGGAATTCATAGTCATTCGCGACCGTGAGATGATTCGACAGGTAACAGAAACTTATTCAGAGACCAACCCGGCTAGAAAATGTTCCTTTGACTGCTCAGCCCTTATTGCGGTCTGTGCTGACACAAAGCGCGCAGGGTATAAAAAGGGAGAACAAACAACCAAGTTTAAAGACTGGTTCATGTTTGACCTTGGTCTGGCAGTTCAAAACCTCTGCCTCCGCGCCCATGATCTGGGACTCGGAACCGTAATCGTGGGATCTATGGACCATGACGGAATAAATAAAATTTTATCGATCCCCGAGGGTTTTGACACAGTAGTGACGATTCCCATAGGGAAACCTGAAGGCGAAGCCAGGCCGGCCCCTAAAAGAAAAGAGCTTAAAGATTTCGTAAGACTTGACACCTTTCCTGAGCATTACACCTCCATAGACAGCTAAGATAAACCAAAATACTAAAAAGGGGGCCAGTGCATCGGCACAGGCCCCCTTTTTAGTATATGCAGGTCTACGGATACCTACTTTTTTTGAAGAATTACGGCAGGTTTTTGACGATTCTTTTTTTCAAATGCCTCGACTTCCTTAATCAATTCAATAATTCCCTTAAAAAATGGCTTGTTGAACTTGGTTTTCAGCACGGCCTTTGTAAAGAAATCATTATTCCGGTTCCAGGAATTCCAGTAGAGGTAATAGAAGCGTTTCATCACCTTTTCAAAAACAGCATTTTCATTAACCTTTTTCTTTCCTTTCTGTTTTTTTGCTGATGCCTTTGAAAAACTTTTTACTGCCTTAAGAAGCTCTTCCGCATCTACATAGATTGTAGTTCCATCCCTGTTGATGATCTTTGCTATTTCGGGATCAACTTTATAAAGAAAAGTTCGAGACATGCGAGGTCTCATTGATGCTTGAAACATCGACTTAGAAAGGGCAACAACAATATTTTTACCCGCCAGGCCGAAAAATATTTTTTGTTTCTTCATCGTAATAACGCGTCCCCTGACACGGCCAAGACGAAGGGGTTTTACTTTATCCTTTGGAGCATCGGCGAAAACTTTTTTAAGAAAGCCCTGCATCACCTTAACATCTTTCACATTTGCAGTCATGACTACATTCAAATTTTCGCTACTGAAAGTACCGCCGTCATAGAGCCCCACATTTATGTTGCCGGCAAGGTTATCAATAAGCTCCACCTGAACATCTATACCGTCGGCATCCTTCAGCTTTTGCATTTTCCCCTGTACTGTCATGGAAAGAAAGGAAGGAAGGCTCTTCAGCATAAAGGCGACATACTCTTTCATATTTACCCCGATGACCGCCAGGGCCACCGGCTTTTTACTGATACCGAGAACATTGTCCCGGTCATAGGTGATGCCTTGATACATTTTCAGAAGCTCTGATCCTTCCTTCAAAACACTTATTCCATTAAGAACCAGATCGCCCCGGTTATAATCAAGGGTGATTCCAATACCACGGTAATCCTTCATGATTGATATCATATTTTTCATCATTCCGGAAACCATGCCCATTGTCATACGCTGCTGATTATTCATTCCCCTGCTTTTAGCAGACTGCATAAGAATCATTGTATAGAGATCGGCGAATTTTCTTCCATCAAAATAAAGAAAGGCTTCTTCTCCCGTGTCAATTTTCTCTACGACATTACGATAGATGGAAGACCCGGCAAGAGTTTTTTTGCGGTCAATTATCTTCTGAAGATAAGGGGCCACATCCCCGTTGGGATTAAAACCAAGAAAAAGATATCCGTTTCGTTTGACAATGCCAAAGGTTTTTTTGAAATCCTTGGCAGTTCCCATGGAGAAAAACCTCAAGACATCACCATGGTATTCGAAGCGTCCCCTGTTTCTGCTTATTCTTCGCAAGGTTGAGCGAAGTACAGCAAGAAGCCTCCCTTCTTTTTTTACCGGCAGGGCAATCACAACATTCATTGACGGCCGGTTAGCATCCTTTAAATCAAGGTCAGAAACAACTACCCCGACCTGCCGTCTCATATCGACTCCAAGTTCTTCAAGATCTTTTTTTGAAAAAGGATTAAAGCCGAGTTCATTTTTTAAGCGATTTACATTTTTTATTTTTTCACCAAAAAAACTTTTCTCATCAATAGGAAGCTGTGTGAAAATATCTTCAACTGATTTCATCGTGAAAAGCATTTCAGTATTTTCCGGAACGATGCTTGAAATAAAATTAAAATCATTATAGATAATTACCGGTTCAGGTTTTGCATCACCGGCGATTTTCCCATCAGTAAAATTTCCTTTCATTTTCATGCCGTTGGCATAGCGCCATATTCCCTGGCCTGACATTTTTCCCTCTTTCCAGGTACCCTGATACTGGCTGCCGTTAAAGAAATAATAAATTCCCGTACCGTCAAAACTTCCTTCTTTAAATTCTCCTTCGTACCGGCTCCCATTGGGATACAGAAAGGTTCCCTTTCCATTTATACAATTTCCCGCAGTACAGCGGGCATATAAATTCGTTGTGTTT
>CAZPEK010000153.1:0-8451 GCA_964585555.1 uncultured Leptospirales bacterium
CTTCTCTTGATAAAGATCAGAATTCTCTTCAAGACAATGTCCACTAATTTAGAAATACAATAAAAGTGTATGAGCGGACAGTAATATGTCCGCTCATCAGATAAAAGATGACTACGACTCCCACACCAGCATCTACTGTTATCATAGGCAGAGAAAAAGCACATACCCGTGAATTGGAGATTCTGCTCCTCCTTCGCAATAAAGCTTCTTCCTTTATGCCCTCATATTATGTATTTCCAGGAGGGGCGGTGGATACACATGACAGGGATGACAGAATAGCACATATTGCCAGACCTGAGCACTTCCCCCCGGATGAAAAAATATTTCCTGATCGTCATGGAAATACTCTTCTGACCTACAAATATGCCGCGATAAGAGAAACTTTTGAAGAATGCGGACTGCTCCTCGCCGCAGGCGATGACGGCTCTCCTGATATGGATACGTTAAAAAAATTATGGGAAGTGCGTCAGCATATGTCAGTCGGCAAATCCCTGTTTATAGATATTCTTAAGGCCTGCAAGCTGCAGCCCCTTAATGACAAATTATTTTATCTTACCAGTTTTGTTACTCCTGAATTTTCTCCCATCCGCTTTGACGCAAAATTTTTTTTTGCCCCCTGCCCCCTGGGCCAAAAAATAAGTATCGATGAAACTGAAATCGTAGATTACACATGGGCTACTCCCTCAGAAGCAATAAAAAGAAATAGTGAAGGAAGTCTCTCCCTTGCAATCCCGACGCTTCATATAATTCAAAAATTCACCCGCTTTAATGATTATTTATCAACAATTGATGGATTATTTTCAGGAAATCAGTTTTTTTAGAAAAACCTATTGACATACTGAGCCTCAAATTTGTTCTATAATCCTCACTAAACTTTATTTAACTGTCCTCAGGAGAAACTATGGCTAAAAAGAAAACTGTTCAAAAAGCAGCAAAATCGAAAAAAATGAAATTACCTGAAAAATTTACTGCAAATACAATGTCAGGATTCATAGCGGAAAAACATGAACTCTCAAAAAAACAGGCAAAGGAAATTCTCGAAGATGTCTTCGACGTTATCCATGGCGGAGTAATGAATGGAGAACGTGTTCCCATCGGGAAACTCGGAAAAGTTTTTGTACGTGTCAGACCTGCAACTAAATCCCGAATGGGAAGAAACCCTGCCACGGGAGAAGAGATTAAAATTGCAGCCAAAAAAGCAACCAAGGTTCCCAAATTTACCTTTGCGAAAACATTTAAAGAAGAAGTCACAAAGGCAAAAATTAAAAAGAAATAACCCGCATTAACTGTAAATAAAAAAAGGAGACTATAAAGGGTCTCCTTTTTTTATTTGTACTATAAGTAAATATTTTGTTTGAATGACTTAATTTTTTTTATTTGTATATCATTATATAAGAAAATGATATGACAAATAAGTCTATTCCCAGTATACTTGATTTTACAAGTCAATTATCACGAGACAATAGACTTGTAAAAAAAATACATCGCTGAAAATTCTATGAATAAAAAGAATAAAAGATCCGTTTCCTTTACCCTGCTTCTGGCGGCCCTGCTGCTTTTCAGCTGTACAGAAAAAAGCAGAAATCTCGGCACCTTTGCCCCATCCCGACACAAATATGTCCTCGGCCAGGACGGAGTGACGCCAATACCCTTTTCAGATGACCTCACCCTCTGGACCTTTGGCGATACTATTCTCGGGGAATGGAAGAAACATGTCCCCCCCCAGGCGCCCTTTGCGAAAAGAGTAAAAATTCGAACAATGATTTCCAATACCCTCGGGTATACTCCCACCATCAGGCCTGATACTATTGAATCCCTGAATTTTTCATTTCTTTCAGACAAAGGAACGGCAATCCAGGTCATTAAACACCAGAAACATGAAGATCCTTTAAAAATTCGGCACTGGGCCTTTGATGGTATACGCATCAAAAATAAACTATATATCTACTATGTAACCATCAGAATCAAAAATCCAACGAAGGCTTTGAACTTTTCCGTTGAATCAAGCGGCCTGGCCCGGTGGGATATACCTGCAGGCTGGAAACCGGGCAACCAGGTAGACTTCAAGCGCCTTGGGCCTCTCTTCAAAGGAAACCCGCCTGCCTTCGGGGCCACAACTGTTGCCCATGAAGGATATCTCTACCTGCTTGGGCAGTATACTACAAAGGATAAAAAATCACCGGTAAAAGTCGGGCGAGTGCCTCTGGAGAAGATGGAAGATGCACAGTCATACCGATTTCTCACCAGAAGAGGGAGATGGATCAAAGATTACCGTCAGGCCGACGGTTTTATTGATGAGATAGCGGGAGAATGTTCAATAACTTACAGCAGGTATCGAAAGCGCTTCAGGATTATTTATTGCCAGATTTTATCAGGCAAACTTATGAAAGTTGAATTTAACGATTTCACAAAACTTGGTAAAGCAGCCCGGGAATGTATTTATGTTCCTCCGGCAGTTACAGTAAAAGATCCTGCACATGCTCCATGGTACTATTCAGGAAAAGAAATAGCGCAGTTTGGGAACAGCATATACATTATATATATTCATCCCGTGGAATACCAGCCCTACCTTGTTGAGGTTGATTTATAGTACCCCAACCTCAACTATTCAAAGATCATCTTAGAACGCCCCGTCATCACCATGCTCCGGCCATGTTTTAATGTACCCGGCAGTTCATCCGGAATAGCCCCTGTCAGCATATCTGCAGTCCTATAATTTTTCGACTGGTGCAAATAAACTGGCAGACACGGGAAACAAAAGACAGGCCTTTACTTCCTTTCAAATATTTAGAAGAATGTACATCGAGTTGCGTAAAGGCGAGGATGCAGCACCCTGAACCTTTGACAGGACTGGATGGTACCTGCTATGCTTTGAAAAATTTGAATTTATCCAGAACACCAGTCACCCGGAGAAGAGTCTTTACATTTTCACTGACATTCATCAAATAAAATTCTTTACCGGATTTTTCAACAGAATCCATGATCTTAATCAGAACACCAAGGGCGAAACTGTTTACATAATCAACTTTCCGTATATTTAATACCATCTTTGAAAAATCTCCCCCAAGTCCGAGATTAATTTGATGCTCCAGTTCTTTGCTGCTATCGAGAGAGATATCTTCTTCGAGGTCAAATATAAGGTAGCCCTCAATTTCCCGTGTTTTTATTTTCACATTCTTGTTCCTTTTACAAATCTATAACATACATAATATAGCATAATTATTCGGCGTATCAATAATAATTTTGTAAATAAATTTACTGCCGTTTAATACCCCGAAGACTGATGGCTGCTTGTCCCAATGTTACCGCCATCGTACCTGCATGACTGTTGAACCCGCTCCTTTTGTCCGTGTCGGCTTGCTGGTAACAATATCAACTTTCGCGAATGCATCGGCAAATTTTTCGGTAATTGAATGCACGATTCCCCGGTCAAATTCATCAGGATAAGGATTCTCACAAACCATGGTGCCCACCTTACCTTCTCCGGGCGTAAAGGCATAATGACCGATCCCCTCAGACAATTTTTGTGTTAAAGGATTACAGAGGGTATCCCCTCCGGTTTTACGGTGATTCATATGATAGGCAATATCAATACTGGCAAGGGCTTTCGGTACGGTATCAATATCGGGAGGAAATTCCGCCGATTCAGGAATTTTAAGACCAATTGCATAGAGGGTCCTGTCATCTGTTTTTTCAGCAATAATTTTAAAGGCATTGAGCCAGAGTTCCTGAGAATACCATTTATTAACATCATCCTTAATATTTTTTAAACCAGCCTCTTCGAGAATATCATAAGCACTTTTAGTGAAGACTCCCATTCCTTTTATAATTGATAGAATTGTTGCACCGTTCACTTCAATCCCCGGTGAAAATGGTTGAAAAAGAGCCATATCATTTACTCCCTGTTGATTATATCATTATTTTACCATGGATGAAGAAACTTTTCAATTCTTAAAATTGTAAACCCTTACCTCAATTCCTCAGCCTTTGCCCCTGCATGAGAAAAAAGTAACAGTTAAAAACCAATTTGACGAAAACAGCAAAACAAAAACGGGATGCAAGCCCACTGGCTGCATCCCTTTAAATATATCTTTGATGTCATTAAATTCAAAGAAGTGTCCGAACTAAAAGTTCGGACACATCCGCTATGGCACGCCCGAGAGGATTCGAACCTCTGACCTGCGGATTCGAAGTCCGACGCTCTATCCAGCTGAGCTACGGGCGCACGAGGATCGGCCGCAAGTGGCCTTTCGAAATGACAATACATTTTTGATATGATAGATGTCAAGGAAAATGTATACTGAGAGTGAAGCTTTTATCAAAGAACTCAGAATTGAGCTCTTTGGCGTAATCGTCATAGATTACATGGGTAATCATAACGGCAGCATTATCCCTGAGAGACTCTTCAAGGTATTACCTGCTAACCAGGTACGTAAATATTTTACTTAAAACAAAGCGCCTCGACTGAAAAGTCAGCCATCTAACCTGCTCTGAGTAAATGAAACCGGGTCTTGACAAAATCAATTTCTGACAGTATGATGCCTGTAATGAAAAAAACCGTGAGGTACATGCATTATGTCAGTCTCTGAAAGACCAACCATTGTAACGCTCATTGCCGTCACAGCTATTGTCTGGGGAGCTATGGGACTTACCATGCAGATTATCATGTTCATTACCGATGCGGTTACAGGAATTCCAATTTTACTCATGGGAATACTGAGCCTTATCATTTCGATTCTCGCTCTATCAGCAGGAATCAGCCTCGGGATAAACCTCAGTAACGGTTTTAAGCTTCTCAAGCTGTATATCTATGGGGCTCTCGGCTTTGAGGCAGTATATCTTATTTTCAATCTTCTTAAAGGAATATCTATCAGCTGGACACGCCTTGCAATTGCTGTTATTATCCCCCTTACTATGCTTCTTCTGACCAATAAGAGCGAAACTGTTAATAACTACCGAAAGTCTTTGCAGGCATAAAAAACGTGAAGTTTTTTAAAGACTGGAAAAAGAAGCAACTTACACCGCCACAATTTTCTTTATCTCAAGGGCAAAAATATTTTCAAGAAATGAGATACACTCACCAATATTGATGTTGTCGCCCTCTATTTTTACACCGTAAAAGTTGCCGCTTCCTCCTCGCATATCAAGGCGGCTCTGTGCGGCAACTTCCATACCATCGGGAAGTCCCATGAATTTCCAGTGGGCTTCTTCTCCATGCACACCTACACCTGAAGTCAGCGGTTCTGCCCGCATATATAGTCCATAGCTCCGGTCGCCATAATGCATTGTTCTGGCAACAGGATTGGAGAATTCGTCATAGCTTATTTCTGATACAGGTTCACTCTTTATAACGACTCTTCCTGTACAGAAAGCAAGAAGCTGTAGAAGTTCTTTTTCGATATAGTTGTTGTCACTTATTTTTTTTACAAACTCGCCCGGTATAGTTATAGTCATCTCCCTGGCTTTTTTTTCACCGGTCTGCTCAGAGGAAGCAAGTGATTCTAAACTTCCTTCACTAACATCTTTATAAAGCCTCACCAGTTCATCCAGTGAACTAAACTGAGCCCATTCTTCAGGTTCATCAGTGACAGAAGGACGAATCCGGTAAAGACGAAGAGTCGCCAGACGCATCGCTTGACTATCAATTATTTTATCTTCGCTTATTCTGATTGAGGCCTCAGCATGAAGGGAGCATAGAACGAGCCTTGTGCGGTTTTCATCACAGATACCATAAACGTTCTGATCACTATCGAGAGCGTTACCACAAATGTCACATGAACAGCTCAACCTGTACCCCTTAATGAAGGAAGTTGAAAATACAAGGTTATTTCACTTTAACAGTAATACATAAGGAGTAAATTTCAAATAATTTTTTTATTCTAAATAACAGTATCTCTCAAGGCTTTGTGAAGTTACGCTTTTATCTCGTCTGCTTCGATAAAAGACTGCAGGGCCCCGGGAAGTTCCCGGTAGTCAACAGATGCGGCCTCGATGGAAAGATCAACGGAACTGCAGGTATGCCAGTAAAGCATCGGTCCCTTATTGTTATCCATACCGCAACATTCAAGAAACGCTGCAAATGTTTTAGCCGTATAGGTTGGTTCAAGCTTCAATCCGACTTTTTCCCTGCAGAGCCTCATCGCTTCAATTCCCTTTTCTGTTGGCATACCATAGGCGCTTCCAAAAAAATTATCTTCGATATAAGGCGCTTCAATCTTAACCTCAGGTATATTGTCACTTAATTTTTTTAGATATTCGTATACCTGTTTCATCAGGCCCCTGACAGTCCCTGGCGTGCAGGCGGGGAAAGGACCAAGATGGGATGCTGTTACCCGCACACCTGTTACTTTAGACTGTAACCCGGTCAGCAATACTCCCAGGGCTATCCCCGCCACGGTGCCATTTGACCCAAGGGGACAAAAAATATGTTCCGGCTCAGGGACTTCCCCCCTGTCAATCTGGTCTTTTAATTCAAAGACCGCGTTAACATAACCGATAGTACCGCGAACTGTTGAACCGCCTGCAAAAAGAAAATAAGCACTCGGTTTTTTAATCCGTTCATAAAGATAATAAGCCAGGACTGTATTCCAGAGAGATCCCCGGTAAAGAGTCTCAGCATTATATTTTTTAAAAAGAAGCAGATTTTCCTTAACATGCGATGTGACCGGTTGTTTAAAAAGGAGGAGCGTACATCCAAGTCCAAGCTTATTACATATTACAGCTGTGGCCAGACCATGATTGGTTCCGATTCCGCCCATGGTAACAACATGCTTTTTTTTCTTTTTCTGTATATCCCCGGCAATAAATTCAAGTTTTCTTATTTTGTTCCCACCATATAAAGTACAGCTCTGATCATCCCTTTTTACCCATAGATTATTGGGCCCAAGGTTTTCAATTCGGTGCACCGGTGTGGGAAAATCGCCGAGGCTGACCCATTCAATTTTTTCTTCAAGTTCAGGGTACTCCCTGAAAAGATAAGGCTTCGGTGTCATGAGACATTCCTGTTTGGAAAATTCAGTAATTTCATCATTATTAAAACTATATGAGAAAATCAGCAGTTGTTATTATTTCCGCCCCAAGCTCAGAAAATTCCATGATCTTTTTGTCTCTTCGTTCATCGGACTTAGTCGCTACGGCATCTTTAATTACAGTTACTTTATATTTTCTATTTAAAGCTGCCTTAAGGGTTTTGTCAACACAGGCCTCAGCATCAAGCCCGGTTATATAAAGATGATTTACCTTATGGGCGATGAGAAAAGCATCGAGTTTGGGATTTGAAAATGCATCACTAATATGTTTAGTGAAAATGTTTTTACTGATAACTTTTAATTCCCGGGAAATTTGTGCCCCTGTGGTGCCCTTTTGCATTTTTCCACCGGTAAAAAGTTTAACCATAAAATCATCCGCAAAGACCTGCCTGATATAAATCACCTGCAGACCGGCAGCCTTTTTGCTTTCAAATATTCTGTTGTTATTTTTTAACATCTCGTCTCTCTGCCCGGGATCAAGACCATAGGTGCTCTCCTTATCAGTTATTCCACGTTGGATATCAATGACCAGCAATGCCTTTGAGGGATTTTCATACCGGGCAAGGGGCTCACCTTTTGAAACAGAGGCAAAGGTACTGAAAGAATAAACAATATAGCCGGCCATCAGCATTATAATTACAGTTATTATTAAAATTACTTTTTTCATTTTTATACTCCATTAAATTAAATTATCATTTTCATTCGGCAGCTGTTACAGAACAGACCTCTACAGGTAATTACCTGTTGTTTTTTTCTTTTCTCCCAGCTTAAAAGAATTAAGAAAGAAGAGGGCATCTTTACGGCTAAAGATACTTTCTTTCATTCTGACGGAAAGAGAATAGATGGTTCTGCCGACCCGCCAGCTTCTCGTAATGGAACGGAAACCTGAAGACCCAAGCTCTTCTGTTTCTTCACCGGAGATTTTTCCAAGCAGCACTTTTCTTGTGGAAATTACTTTCGACTTGAGTACCGCCAGATCGCGGGAAGCCTTTTCTTTCTTTGCTTCCGCTTTTAAAGCCTTTTTCTTTCCTTCAGGGATATCAGTGGCATAGACAACAAATGAAGCATCTTTGTAATCTATGGAGTAAAAATTCATATGGATACTTTCTTTACCCAGGGGAACTACCTGGCTGTTAATGCGCGGGTAACCCGGCATACTTACGGTAAACGCAGCGTCATCAGGTGAGAATTCTTCCCACTTAAAATTGCCTGCCGGAGCGGCCAGTGTATGGGTCGAATCAGTGACAGCAAAAACAATAATCGAACCAAAGAAAATTACCAGGTACAGGAGAATCAGGGCGCAGGTAGTTTTAATTGAAGGAAGTGGACTCAGCAGTTTGTTCCATACCGAAACAATGATATGTGCCTTTATCTTCCTTTGCATTGACTTTTTTTTCCTTGCCAGGCGTTCATCTATATGGTG
>CAZPEK010000154.1:0-6897 GCA_964585555.1 uncultured Leptospirales bacterium
GATTACAATAATCCCGTTTTTCTCCAGTAATGAAGAAAGAAAACCAATTCTTTTAATATGGGCATTCCTCTCATCTTTTGTAAAACCGGTATTAGGGAAAATTTCCCGCACGCTGTCACCATCCAGTCTTTCGACTTTATACCCCTTTTTATGAAGATATTCGTAAACCTGATCTGCAATAGTACTTTTACCGGAACCCGATAAACCGGTGAACCAGAGCACGAAGGGCTTTACCTGGTCTTTACCAATATAAATATTATTCCACATTCTTTCATGAAAATAATAAAGGATCATCTTCGCAACCATCTCTATGCCCCCCACCAAAACAGCAAGGTCCATACGCCCTGTTAAAGCATAGACGATCAACGCAGTTGTAAAGGTTGCAGCCAGACGCCACGAAAGGATTTTTGCAATTGCTCTTTTCCATGATTCAATATACATCATTTACCTTTAATTTCTAAAATATCATTATTAGTTTCTGAGTTAAGCATACTAATTTTTAATAATTTGTAAACTATTTGTCAAACTAATAAATGATTGCATTTGTGACAGGACTGTTCTACTTTTAAACTTGCTGTTAATATTTTTAACTGCGGGATTATTGCGATGTTAGCAACTGCAGTAGTAAAAACCGTCAGGGAGATTAATCGTATTTTTTATGGGACAGCAGTAATAAGATATGAAGAAAGAAGAGGAAGTTTTTATCAACATAACGGTTCAGCATAAAGCCGGTGAGGTTGCACTGCAGCAGGAGCTTTCGGTATCGCCTGAAGATTATACCCTGCAGGTGAAAGAGGCACTGGTGCAGTCCGGGAACCGTCATGAGATCATTGAGCTGATTGCTGCCCATAACGGACCCTGCAGCCCTGATGTGCGCCTCAGCTTTAAGGGCATCGAGCTGAATAACATGTTTCATTTGAATAAGTACGGCATCGGTGAAGGTGATGTGGTGCTTCTTTCCTTTGGCCCTGACAAAAGAGCAGCAGATCCCCTGGAAGAAAAAGAAACATCTTTAGCCGATGAAACAACCTGCCGTATATGCGGGAAGAAAGTGAAAGACCCGGCAGAGCTGAAATATCACTCCGGAAGTCTCGGGCCCCAGGAATGGGTATACGGGCTGACTGTAAAATGGAAGTGGAGCTGCTGCGGCATGATTGTCTCGACACCCGATAGATGCTTCCACCCCGAGGGCTGCATGACGGGGATCTGCCCCGATTGCCGGCCAGACTGCCCCTGTCACCAGGCGCGGGCCATTCGCCGTGAAGAAGAGGAAAACTTTTAAGCCCCCTGTTTCAGGTCAGCATGGTTACGCCGCAGGTCCCGCCTGTCATAAAAAATGTTATTGCCATTGAAAGAGTATTTTCGCTTCCGGGATTTGAAAGTATGCATAAAAAGGTCTTGCGGTTTTTTCTGCATCAATAGATTATCTGATAAGAGGGATTGCTTCATGTCCTGACTTCCTTTTATATCAATGAAACTGGAGAAGTTCATGTCATCTTTATACGCGGGAAAAATTTTAAAGGTAGACCTGTCAACTTCCTCTACCGGAATAATTAAGACATCAGACTATTCAGATTTGTTTCTTGGAGGGCGGGGAACCGCCACGGCACTCTACCACGACCTGGTGCCTCGGGATGCCGGGGCCTTTGACCCGGAAAACTGCCTGATTGTTTCAATGGGGCCCCTGGCGGGAATACCGGGGGGCCTCGGGGGATCCCGGTGGGGCATCTACGGGAAGTCGCCCCTCCCCGGGGTAACTCACCGGGGACGCGAGCATTTCTGTTACGGAAACCTTGGCGGGACCTTCGGCTCTGAGCTTCGTTTTGCCGGGTGGGACGGCCTGGTGGTGACCGGGCACGCGGAAGAACCGGTGTATCTTCTCATTGAAGATGACCGGGTCACGATAAAACCGGCCCGCCATCTCTGGGGGAAAAAGACCGGTGAAACCTTCGAGATACTGGCATCAGAGACACCGGCCCGTTCACGCTTCATGGTGATAGGGCCGGCGGGTGAAAACCTGGTGCCCCTGGCTACCGTTATCGGCAGCGGTGATTCGAGCTGCAGCGGCGGCATGGGTGCTGTCATGGGGGGCAAAAACCTGAAGGCTGTTGCCGTCAGGGGAACAGACCGAAAGGTACCGGTTCATAACCGTGAAGCCCTTAAAGAAATTGAAAAGACTATCAGGTCGTATAACAGGGGTAATGTTAAAGTCTGGGGCCTTGATTTTATGGCCCAGGGGCCAAAGACGAAAAAATTCCCCTGCTTCGGCTGCATGGCCCACTGCCTTCGGGTAAAATATACCGCCGATGACGGTTCAAGCGGCAAGTTCATGTGCCAGTCACGGTTTTTCTACATGCATCACGCCTGGGGCTATTACAATGAAGATAATGATGTGCCCTTTTATGCGAATCGAAGCTGTGACGAATACGGGATAGACACATGGGAAATTCAGTCTCTCGTCGAATGGCTTCTTCTCTGTCACGGCAAAGGCCTTTTGAAAGGAAGTGAAGGCTCCATCAATCCTGATACTGTCGGAAGCCTTGAGTTTATCACCGGGCTTGTTGAGATGACGTCCCTTCGTAAAGGCTTCGGAGAAACCCTGTCCCTCGGGGCCTGGGGGGCGGGTCGAAAACTCGGCGGCGAGGCGGAAAAAGTATATACCCGCACTGACCCTTATGATCCCCGATACTGTACAGTTAATACACTCCTGTTTCCCTTTGATACCAGGGAGACTATTCAGCAGCTCCACGAGGCGGGGCTTGTGCTCTCGCAATGGTCCAGCTGGGCCAAGGGGGTTCCCGAGGCCCATATCTCCAGCGATGTTGTCCGGGGAATCGCCCGCCGCTTCTGGGGAAGTGAAGCGGCAGCTGATATGACAACCATGAAAGGGAAGGCCCGTGCCGCAAAGCTGATCCAGGAACGGCAGCTGGCAAAGGAATGCGCCGGGTTCTGTGACTGGATGTTTCCCCTTATTGATATACCGAATGACAAAGAGCATGTTGGTGATCCGACATTTGAAAGCCGTATACTTTCTGCGGCCCTGGGGCGGGATTTTTCTGAAGAAGATTTTTACCATCTCGGGGAAAGGGTCTTTAATCTGCAGCGGGCAATTATACTGCGGGAGGGTCACGTGGCGCGAAAGGATGACTTCCTTCCCGATGAATGGCATGATAATCCGATTGAGACCCATGTTGCCGATCCTGAGTGCATCGTTCCCGGGAAAAAGGGCCGCATTGTTTCCCAGGTGGGCCGCAAAGTGAATCGAGACGAGTACCGGGGAATCCGTGATGACTATTACCGGTACAGGGGGTGGGATGTTCCCACGGGCCTTCAGTCTGTTGAAATGCTCCAGTCCCTGGGTCTAGATAAAGCGGCAGAGAGCCTGAAATCTCTCGGCCTGGCGAGAAACTCATCCCGGGGAATTTCCTTTTTCCGGAGAGTGAAGCGCGGGGCCGGATCTCTCGGGAGAATGGCCGGGCAGCTGAAGCCCCGGGGATCTTCAGGCCAGGGGTATCCCTTTTTTGAACAGGAGAGCCTTGAACATGATGATCTTTTTAAGATTTTAGAGAAGGAAGTTTTAAAATACGGTGATGAAAAAATTGCCCATAATTTTAAAAGCTGGAACAAAGACATGCAGTATTATTTTACCGATACTGATACATATTACTGTATCAGCTTTACTGAGGGGGCAGCGGGAACACCCCGGAAACTGGATGGGCCCTTGAGTAAACCGGAGATAACCTATGAGATGGACTCCCGGGTCATGAAGGCGATGTCTGAAAAAATCCTGACAGGGGAAGAGGCGTACCTGAAGCGCCTGCTGCGGTTAAAGGCATCCTTTACCGATATGATGAAACTTCAGTCCTTGAAAAAGCTATAGTTTTTTGAGTTAAACCGGATCTTCAATTATTGAGCGAATCGTCCAGTCTTCCCGGCACCTGAGGCTGTTGCCTAAAAGACTGTACATGAAATCAGGTTTTCCGAAAACCCTGAGGCCTATTTCAGCTTCACTGGTAATGCCTGATTCTACCTGGCTGGTTACCGAGTTGATAACTTCCGACATTCCTTCTATTCGTTCATTGATGAGACGGGTACTGTCCTGCACAATGCCGTGGTGGGCAGAAATAAATTGCGCACCCCCCCGGGCATAACCGTAGAGTTTCTTGAGACTCTCCAGTTCGGTTGTGTAGTTTTCACCAAGGGTAACATACCTTTTTCTGACAGGCACCGGAATGGCATCTCCGGAGTAGATAATATTATCGGGCATTATTCGGTAAGAGACATGGCCGGGAGAATGTCCCGGGGTTTCAATGACTTCGATTGTTCTTCCTTTATCAGTATGATATCCCATCCGGTCAATGAGGCTGTAGTTGAACATGTTCGTCCTTCCCCAGATGATGTTCATCAGGGGCGAGACAAATTTAAAGTTTTCTACTTTTTCGGGGGAGTAAATTTTGGCCTTGAGCTCTTTCTGTACGAGGTTGTTTTTCCCGCAATGGTCTTCGTGCATGTGGGTGTTAAGAATTTTATATTCCCGGGAATGGTCCAGGCTTTTGAGGAACCCATGAAAGATATCTGAATCTGCATTAGGGTTTCCCGTATCGATAAAAATATTATCAACCAGGAGAAAGCATCCTTCTATGTGCCAGAGTCCAAAGAGGGTTCCGGCAAAACGGATGAGGGTAATGTCCTTAAGGGCGTCAGGCTTTTCTATCGAGATAAATCTTTCTTTCAGCTTCAGGCCTTTTTTCGGTTTCATGTCTGCTGCTCTGCTGTTTCAGGATATATAAAAATATCAGTCTTTATGGTTGAAATGTAGATGAGCATTCTGGTGTGACAAGAACTTTAACGCATTTTTGCAATATTTTTTACCGGGGTTATCCCTGGTCACTAATGAGTGGTTTTAAAAAAGATCTTTAAAAATTTATTTTTCCCGTCAATAGTTATTTGTTTTATCAATGGGTGCGACTGGTTTAAATACTTTACCTGTTTCATTTCCCAGGAACGGCTGTTTTTGTATTTTGATGTTCTGATGTAATCGACCAGCAGGGCACATGATGTGCAGTTGATAATGATGACGAGGGCATACAGGGCAGATGAAATTTTTTTGTTAATGTTAAACCTGGTCAATACTGCCCCGGCTATCAGAAAAGGAAGTGAAAGAACAAAGGCTTTTATAAGAAGCCACATGATTTTGTAGTCATACCAGCCGGTCATGGAAAAACCGCCGTGACGAATAAACTTCCCCCCTGACTTTAAAGGGAAGAAAAGGGGTATCCCCTGCCATACCCCGGGAGGCTGAAAGAGGTCGGCGATTATATGAGAAATACCGGCAAGTGTACTAACAGCAAAAAGTATCCAGAATGATTTTACTGTAAAGTAAGCATCAATTTTTCTGGATAAAGCTGCATTATCAGTCTGATTCGGATTTTTGATTTTCCCGAAAAGGAAAAGTGATTGTATGCTTCCCGCGGTATGCATCAAGATGTATGTCAGCGCCATGGTGACTGCAGTGAGAAAAAAGCCGAAAAATATTACCGCAATAAAGGAATGGGTCATTCCCCGGTGGCCGATAGTCGGATCCTTTGACACATAGTGACCAAAAAAAGAATCAATATCGGGAAACATGGCAGCGATTCCCAGTAACAGCAGAAGTCCCGGGTAGTTGAATCTTTTCGTTTTAAAAAATGACTGAAAGCTGTACATGATATGTGCCAGTGACGCGCCAGTGAAAAAATGTTCCGGTGGTGTCATGGTTTTTTCCCCCCGCGTGAGGGTAATGCACTCATTATTTTATTTGTTCTTTATGGCCTCAATCTGTTTATCTTTTTCTGCCCATAGATCGTTGAGCCAGGAAGAAAACTGTTTTTTAAAGGTGTCATCTTCCAGGTCGGCATTTTTAAAATCTGCGGGAATGATTCTTGATTCGATGTGTACATTTATTTTTTTCAGTTTGCCGCAGAGAAATTCCCAGATAGTCATCGGCCCATCGGGATATACTATTGTTGTATCTAAAAGCTTATGTAACCGGTCTCCCATGGCTGAGATGGTGAAGGATACTCCTCCCGCTTTTGGTTTTAACAGATGCCTGTAGGGAGAGTTTTGCTGAGCATGCTTTTCTTCTGTAAAGCGTGTCCCCTCAGTGAAGGTCATTATCGTAACAGGTATTGTTTTAAATTTCTCACAGGCTTTCCTGGTGATCTCAATGTCTTTTCCTTTCAGGTGCGGTTTCTCTTCTATTTCCTTTTTTGTATACCGCTTCATGAAGGGGAAGTCAAGGGCCCACCAGGCCAGTCCAAGAATGGGAACCCATATCAATTCCTTTTTAAGGAAAAACTTGATATAGGGAATTTTGCCGTACAGAACCGATTGCAGTATGAAAATGTCAACCCAGGATTGATGGTTTGATATGACCAGGTACCAGTCATCTCCCTGCAGTGACTCTGCTCCGGTTATAATCCATTCAATGGGGAAAACCATTTCGATAACCTTCTTGTTGATGAAAACCCAGTTGTTTGCAACTTTAATGAGGATTTTCCCCGTAATGTTCCGCCACCAGTTAAGGGGAATAATGAATTTAATAAATGCAAGGGGGAACAGCTGAATTGCGGTAGCAATAGTATTGAGAATAAGAAGTGTGAGGATAAAGCTTCCGGTTATGTGACGGGAGAGAGATTTTGTCATGTAATTGGTCCTCGGTATCCGTAAAGTTTTCGGTCTGTTATTTGTATGAAGTGTCAAATGTGAGTGTCTAATCTTTGAGGATAATTTGTAAATCCCTTTTTGTGTTTTACAAGTTATTTTATAATCAGGGGGTAAGGAAGTTAAAGCGGTTGCCCTCTGAATTACGGCTGCCGTAAAAAAAAATCAAAGGTCGAGAAAACTTTTTCAAAAATT
>CAZPEK010000154.1:6907-8405 GCA_964585555.1 uncultured Leptospirales bacterium
TTTTTTTTGCGTTCTCCTGCCCAATAACCTATTGGTCGAGAAAACTTTTTATCTTTTGCTTCCCCCATTCGTTTATGTAATGATGGGAACATTAAACAAAGAACAGCGGCGGGCCGCCCGGCCTGACAAGGGACACCACCTGGTCATTGCGGGAGCCGGAACCGGGAAAACCACCACGCTTCTCAAAAAAGTAGAGAATCTGGTTGCCGCCCGGGTCTGCCGGCCTGATGAAATACTTCTTCTTACCTTCAGCCGTCGTGCCGCCGAAGAGCTCCGGGAGCGCCTCCGGTCACGAATTGGCGACGGGGCGGGAGAAATTGCCGCCGGCACCTTTCATTCTTTCTGTATCAGGTTTCTCCGGGAACACCGCCGTGAGTACCTGGAGGGCACCGGCATGACTTCCTTCCCCGATGTGCTGGAAGAGGGTGAAGGCGATATGATGCTTGATAAGATTATCCGCGACAACCTTGAACCTTTTATGGGCCTGCCGGTTCGCGTCATCGCGGGCCTGGTTGCCTCTGACTTCCTTTCCCCTGATATAAAAAAACGGATTAGTGAACTGAACCTTGAAAAAGAAATTGCCCGGGTGAAGAATCTTTTTACCCATGAGAAGCGGAGGTTGTGCCGAATTGATTTTTCTGACATGATGCGTGACGCCATTGAACTTCTCGGCAGTAGCCCTGCGCTTCGAGAAAAGATTCAGAAAAAGTACCGTTACATTCTTGTTGATGAGTTCCAGGATACCTCGGAGAAAAATTTTAAACTTTTGAATTTTATCCTGGGTCGTGATACGGGACTTTTCGCCGTCGGTGATGACTGGCAGAGCATTTACGGTTTCCGCGACGCCCGGGTCGAGTACGTGGTGAACATGAAAAAATATTTCCCCCGCGTTACGATTCACTACCTGACGCGCAACTACCGTTCCTTTCATGAAATTGTAAAAGTTTCCGGGGCCTTTATAAAACAAAACAGGTTTCGTACCACGAAGAAACTGAAGTCCTGCAGGGGCAGGGGGGGCCGTATCTCTCATCTGCTGGTTCGTGATTCGGGTGAGGAAGTTAACGCGATTCGGCGGATCATCGAATCTTCAAGTATGGAAACAGCGGTGCTTTACCGAAACAACTGGCAGGGGCGCCGTCTCATGAGCGAGCTGGAAGAAACCGCTGGGGGGAAAAAAATCCACTTCATGACCATGCACGGTTCAAAGGGCCTTGAGTTTGACCGGGTCATTATTGCCGGGGTTGCCGATCATATTATCCCTGACGGGGCCTCAGACCTGGAAGAAGAAAGGAGGCTTTTTTATGTAGCCCTGACCCGGGCCCGGGATGAGCTGGTGGTTATCAGTCATCTGAAAGATGAAGAAGAGCTGCCGCGCTTTGGCCGTGAGCTGGCTCTCAGACCTGATGATACCTGGTCAGGCCAGTAAAACGTTATGCACTTTTTTATGCGGTAGCTGGGACGTTATTCGATATTGATTGAATAGAGAAGTCATCATGGT
>CAZPEK010000155.1:0-8392 GCA_964585555.1 uncultured Leptospirales bacterium
GATAAGCTTGGGCGCATAGAAAAAGATCTCACGGGCATTGAAATGATTATTGTCAATGATGAAGAGGGGAAAGGAAGTTCAGTCCCCGGTGGATATTTGAATTTTGAAGAGGCCTATACCTTCAGTCTGGAAAATCCGAAAGACGGTTATGAGAAGGAAGATATTTGTTTTATTACCTACACCTCGGGTACCACGGGACTGCCGAAGGGAGTAGTCTACCGGTATAAAAAATCAGGCGTTAAGCTTTTTGGGCTTATTTCTCATCTTCTCTGGCGCAAATCTGATGTGATGTATACCTGCATGCCCCTTTTTCATGCAAATGCTCTTCTGGTGACCTGTACCAGTGCTCTTCATGTGGGGGCCCGGGTGGTCCTTGAGAAAAAATTTTCCGCCAGTCGTTTCTGGGAGAGTATCAGAAAGTACGGGGTTACTACCTTTAATACCATTGGTGCCATGATACCTATTATGATGAAACAGCCTGAAAGTGAACTGGATAAAAAGAATCGGGTCCGTTTTATAATTTCCGCCGCCTGTCCACCCCAGGTATGGGAGGCCTTTGAAAAACGCTTCGGTCTGACTATTTACGAAACCTACGGAGCTGTTGACGGAGGGGGCAAAACTATTTTGAATCTTGGTACTGCCCCGGTTGGATCTATTGGAAAGCCCCCTATGAAAATAAAGTATCGTCTTGTCGATGAGACAATGCATGATGTGGGAATTGAAGAACCGGGAGAACTGGTCTTTCCCGCGCCAAAGCGTCGAGATGAGGCAGGGGGTGTTGAGTTTTATAAAAACGAAAAGGCAAGCTCTGAAAAACAGAGTGACGGCTGGATTAGTACCGGTGATGTCATGCGCCGTGATAAAAAAGGCTACCTTTATTTTGTGGGCCGCAATACCGAATCGATGCGTATTAAAGGAGAAAATGTTTCAGCTTACGAGGTTGAACAGGTTCTGCAGAAGCATCCCTCTATTCTTGAAGCGGCGGTTTACGCAGTACCCTCAGAGCTCGCAGAAGATGAAATCATGGTGCGGGTAAAGGCTGTAGACGGTCATTGTGTCTCCGAAGAAGAGGTCATCAGTTACGGTCGGGAGCACCTGGCGAAATTTGCCGTACCCCGCTATGTGAAAATAGTAGACTGCTTTGAAACCACCGAGACTCACCGTATTAAAAAGAAGTCCCTCGAGGCAGAAGGGGTTATTGCCGGCACATGGGACTCCCGGGAAGAAGTATTTGTCTGACGATTGCAGGACCAGACAATAAAGGAGCGAATGTTTTTTTGGAGGCGCGAAAGGGCTTTCGCGCCTCCAAAAAAACATTCCCTCCTCTGTTTGGGGTGTCAAATAAATTTACATTTCAAAGCGCCGCATAAAACTTAAAAATCCTGTTTTACTTCCGGTTACCTTGAGCCTGCCCGAGGTAACCGCCTTAAGGGGAGAGGTTATTTTCAGGGCCATGTAGCGCCAGGTTTGTGCATCCACAGTAACCACCGCTGTAGGCTTTGGGGTTCCCGGGAGGGGGTTTCCCTGGACGGCTTCGCATATGCCCCGGCGAATCGTTACAATAAATTTCTTTTTTTCCCGGGGGAAAATGAAGTGAACTGACTCATGGACATCCATAGCTTTTTCTGTTTTGAGGCGAACTTCCATCTGGCTGAATATAAGGTCCAGGGGAATTCGTGACGCCATTGCCTTCCGGTAGGTGGGGGCAGGATACTTGACAGCCCCCTTCCTGAGTTCCCGGGCTGATTCAAGGAGGTATCCCCGGCCGTTAAGATTGTAGAGGGACCCCCCGAGCTTTTCCATTACCCCTGCGAGCGAATCGGTGAGTTCACTTCCTTCATGTCCCGAACGTTTTACCTTTGCCAGGAGGTGAAGGGCCCACCGGTAGTCTTTTTTGTTCACCGCCGATTTTGCTGCTGCCATAACCTTTGCGGGTCCTCCCATCATGGTGATTTCCCGAAGGGCCGCTTCACGGGCCCGGGGCGGATAGAGGGCTTCGGGGCGGCCGTCAAACCATCCAAGATTGTTGCTGTAAATTGCCCGCACTGACCAGTCGACCTGGCCGTAGAATTCCGTGTTGTAGTGCTTATTCTTTAAGTGCTCCGGGAGTTTTATGGTTTCGGCCAGGGTGTCGATATCATGGCCCTTATTGGCTCCCCTGACCGTTTCATCATGAACCCACTGGATGGCATCACGGTAGTCGGTAAGGATTGCATTGATTTTTTTTCTTCCATGGATAGGTATGGTATGACAGGGGGCCAGGTGCTCCGGGGCGAGGCGGCGCATCTGGTCGATACTTTTAATCCACTGCCCCACGGGGCGGGGAGAGGTGCCTCGAATTGTATAGAGGTTCGGGAAGGTCCAGTAGAAGTTATCCCCCGCGATAAGGGTACTGTCAGCGGGAATCCATACAATCAGCTGGTCATGGGTTTCCCCATGTGCCTCGATGAGGTGAACCTCAAGGCCTCCCAGGGTGAGCTTTTTTTCACCGGTAAAGGTATCTGTGGGAAGCATGACGCCGTTTTTCAGGGCAGCCCTGATGTCAGTACGCCGTCCGATACCATTGCAGGGAAGGTTCTCCAGAGAAACATTATCGCCAAACTGCCGCCGTCCTCGAATGGTCTCAATGGGAGAAAAAAGATTATACTGTTTAAAAAGATGGGGCAGGAAGTTTTTTGTCGCCCAGATGGGGGTTCCCTTTTCAGCCCAGACAACAGCCCCGCCGATATGGTCGATGTGACTGTGGGTGTACACAATGGCCAGGATCGGGGCTTGTGGGGCCTCTGCCAGAAGGGCCTTTTTTATTTCACGGGCCCGGGCGGGGCTCATGGCGGGATCAATGATAATGTTGCCGTCTTTTGTATGTATCAGCAGGGTGTTTGCCAGGTCGTAGCCGGTGGCCATCCAGACATGATTTGAAATCTTTTCGACTCGAGGTTTTCCGATATATTTGCTGCAGTGTTCTTTCAGAAGTTCCGGTGTTTTCAAAGCTGTTTCAGGTGTGTCGCTGCATGAAAATGAAAAGATGATACTTAATAAAAAGATGCTCAGAGCCGCGGCTGTTTTTATTACATACATGGTACGTTCTCCTGCCATTAGATTGTTAAACCCTCTGGGGTTGTTTTCTGATTGTTTACCGCCTCTTAAAGCCCCCCCACCGGGGGGTTGGGGGGGCGGGCGGAAAGCATGGTGGAATAATACAATAACCGGGCAGGAAAAGTCATCGGAATTTATAATTCCGGAAAGCCGTTACGGTTTTATTTTTCGAAATTCCCCCGGCCTGGTACCCGTCTCTTTTTTGAAGGCGTCATAGAATGTAGAAGGAGAATTAAATCCGACCCGGTAGGCGATCGAAATGATTGATGCCTTCGGCTCATTGAGAAGAATCTCCTTTGCCTCGGTAATACGGTAGCTGTTGATGAAATTATTAAAGTTCTGCTGCCGGTACCTGTTTAAGAACTCTGAGAGCTGGTGGCTTGTGATATCGAGCTCTTCGGCCAGGATATGAAGCGTCAGGGTGTCATGCCGGTAGATTTTAACTTCCTTCATCATACGCTGAATTGTCTCTTCAAGGGAACCGGTATCAATGCCCGAAAGCTGTGAGCGTCCCGGTGTCTTTTCTTTTTTGGTTTTTCCGGGAGGGGAAGTTTTCAGGTAGACGAGCATGACGCAGAGTACCGCTGCAAGGGGCGTCATGAGCCGTACCGCATAAGCCCCGGAACCGGTTATTCCACCGGTGACACGCCACAGGTCGATCAGCATGACAGCGGTGATAATCAGGCCCCCTGCAGCAAGGGGGGCCCGGGCCTTTTCTCCCTGAATATATTTTACCAGTGCGAGGCTTCCCGCGAGAAAAGAGAGCAGCATGATGGCGGCCAGTGAACCGTAGAGAAGGCTGTTTACCAGGGGGAAGTAGCGGGTCGTCATTACCACCACCCCGAGGATTCCGGAGAAAAGCATAAACCATCGGATGAGCCGAAGGCTGTTTTTTGAAAAGTTGATCAGCCCCCTGCCGAGTGAGGGCATCATGGCAAGGACTCCCATAAGGAGAGTCACTTGAAGGCTGTGAAGAAACCGGGTATCCCCCTCGAAAGTATCGGGCATCCAGACCACGAGAAAAAAAAGTCCGAGAAGAAGACAGAATATTCCGAGGTGTAGGCCTTCAGGTTCCTTAGATCTTCGATAGGCGATACCGGCTCGAAAGGACATGAGAAGCAGGATTCCCCCTAAGAACAGATTCATCAGGTTGTTGATCCAGTAAAAACTTTTACGGTAATCATAGGGGCCCGCAAAGCCGTATGAGTAGAGGGACCCCGCAAAGAGCCGGTAGCCACCGTAAACCCGTACCGCCAGAACATTGGGCCTGTCGAAGTGAATGTTTTCAGGCATGATGATACGGTAGATGCCCCCGACTCCCCAGGAAAAGGATTTATTTTTGAGAGGAAGTGTTCCCCGGGAGCCGATTAACTTTCCGTTGAAATAAATTTCCGAGGCATGAAAAAACCGGGGCAGGGAGATGAAAAGGGGCCGGTCACCGAGGTTTTTTTTGTCTACTTGAATATGAAGGCGGTACCAGAAAAATCCGGGTATTTTTTTTCCCTTCGGGGAAGTTATCCATCCCGGTACGGGGGCCTTCTGCCACTGCCGGGGAGAAAAATTTTGTTTCTTCCATTCAGTGTTGTCTCCGTAGCGGAAATGCCAGGTTCCTGAAAGGGGGGTGATGCCACTGGAGCTATTTATGGTACAGGCCCCCTTTTTTACTTTTGCCGCTCCCGGAGATGGAATCCCTGCAATGAAGGCGGTGAAGGCAATGAGAGAAATGATGCGGGCTGTTAACCTTTTTTTTATCATGCCAGGGGTGTCTGCTTTTACCGTCATTTTATTTATTCTACCGAAGGTGTACCAGTGTCGTCAATTCTAATATGACAGAAGGGTTTTTTTTAACATACCCTTTTCAGATACTGTTGATAGAGAAGGTGTTTCAGGTTGACAGGTGAGTCAATGTGTGGAATGAATGACACACGTGAGTCATTGGAGGAGACATGAATTACCGGGAATTTCAGAAAATCGAAAAATCATACCATGAAAAGTTTGAAACCTGGAACAGGCGGAGAAGGCTTTTTTTTAAATGGTACTTTAAGTTTTATCACCGTCTTGAAATCAGGGGACGTGAACATATACCTGAGGGACCAGCCCTGATTATTCCGAACCATACGGGGGGATATGACCTCGACCTTTTAGCCCTTGCAGACTATGCTGTTAAAGACCGGGATGTGACCCCGATGATTATTCAATCATGGCACTACTGCAACAACTGGTGGGGGCGCTGGTATGTCGGGACAGGACTGCCGCTCTATCAGGGGAAGGGAATGCAGTTTGATTATTATAATCCCTATTTCTCTCCCCGGGGAGAACGGTTTCCCGGCTTGATGGTACTCTTCCCGGAGGGAAACATTAAGACTTTTGGAAACCGCCATACCCTTGGAAAGTTTTATCCCGGGGCGTTACGGCTCGCAGTGAAATACAAGATACCTCTTATACCTGCCGCTATGGTTGGCTTTGATGTCGCATCACCGGTGGTGAAGGCTATCCCCCATGAGGGGAGCCCCGATGACCTCCTGATCTTCCCTTTCACTTTTCCGAAAAAGCTGATTATTGAATTCGGTGAGCCGATTTCCCTGGAGAGTCATTACGACTTTTCTTATTCGAAAGAGGAAGAATTCAGAATTTCAAATGAGGAAATCCGTCCGCATCTTCAGAGGCTTCTGGAAAAATATCATACCGTGGAATGTGATCCCTGGGAGTAGACTGCTACTCAGTGTCCCAGGCCTTTGCTTCTGCTTTTAGCCGGTCCATGAGACGCTGAAGACGGGGTGACCGGTCATCAGGGCCGGGCATTTGCTCAGGGAAATAACGCTCCACCGCTTCAAGGGCCCGTTCATAAGTGTTGGCAGCCTTTGAGCTGTTGAAGTAATGGATAACCAGTTTCTGGCCCGTTGGTGAAAGTTCATACTGGGAGATATGTTCTACCAGTTCAAAAATAGCCTGCCGCATTTCTAATTTTCCCACTATTCCTGTATCTCCTTTGTCATCAGGGTCCGGTATTCATTCGGTGTAAGCCCTGTCTGTTTTTTAAACTGCCGGTGAAAATGGGTCAGATTGTCAAAGCCCACATGATAGGCAATATCTATTATTTTGGCGTCGGTGTCAATGAGAAGCTCCTTGGCCGCGTCAATTCTTCGGGTGTTCAGGTAATTTGAAATATTGGTGCCGGTTACCTTTTTGAAAATCTGTCCCATGTAGTCTTCGTTAAGGTTAAACCTGGTGGAGAGCTCTTTCCGGTCATAGCGCTCCTGGTAGTTTGTATCAAGGTATTCGATGAGATCCTGTATGATGTCTTTGGGCTCAGGTTTAGCGTTATCTTTTTGAAGTGATTTCAGTATTCGTTCAATATTTTTTGATTTTTTCAAGAGGGCCGAGTAGAGGGAATCCTTTTCGTTTTTTGACCGCTCCAGGTCATAAATATAGTAGAGCATAAAAATAGTAAAGGCCAGGGGTATATGCATGAATATAAAAAGGGGAAGTTCATAAAAACGGAGTGTTGCAAGGTACCATGAATTCCGCATTGCCGAAAGGGGAACCGGCAGGGCGACAAAGAGAAAGTACCAGTACTGCCTCGGGTCTCGTTTAAGGGCGACTGCAAAGAGAACCGTTGCGGTCAGGAGTGCGGTGTTTCCAAAGGCAATGGCAGCCGGAGCCCCGTACTGGAAAAGAAAACCCGTATCGGGAGAAATTATAACTGCCAGTTCAACAAGAATCAATATCGCAACAGCCGCTGGAGAAATGTACCGGTTTCGTATCTCAAAAAATCTTTTTAAGGCGATAAGGGCAAAAAAGTTTACCGTGCTGTAGGTTATTAAAAAAGCCCGGGCTCTGAAAAGGCCATTGACGGGAAAGTCAAAATCAAGGACCGCGAAATTACCGGCGATAGTAAAGAGAAGCATCAGGGAAAAATAAAGGTAGATTCGTTTTCTTTTTTTAGAAAGATAGAGAAGAAGCATAATACAGAAAAAAAGTATATTTAATGCAATGGCGACAATATTAAAGATAAGGGGGAGATGGGTGTCATAGAGCCCCCGGTATGTTCCTGTTTCGGGAAAGTGAAGTTTTACCGGCCCTTCGATGCCGGTGATGATGTGAGAAAATACCCGAAGGGTTATCCGGTTTTCTTCCCCGTACTTTATCATTGATGAATTTATGAAATAGCGGCGGGGCATCTGCCATGTGAAGTGGTATGAGAGATTTCCGGTTTTTGGAATGCTGCCGGTACGGGCTGCCAGTTTTTTATTAATATAGAGTTCATCGCAGACCCCGATGCGCCCCAGGGTGAGAAGTATTGACTTCCCCTTCATTTCATTTTTTATAAAAATAACTTTTTCAAGGCGTACAGTTGCGGCATAATCTTTGCTGTTTCGTATGACATCATTCCAGCTTCCGGGAATGGTAATTGCTGTCGGTTTTGCAAAGGTGTCGGGGGCATGTTCCCTGCTGAGCTGCCAGGTGCCCCCCAGATCAATGCAGGTTTCTTTCTCCTCAGAGCGGCAGGAGAGAAAAAGGGGAACCATGGTCATTATAATGCTAAAAACAGAAACTAATCTTTTGTATTTTTTTTGTATATTCATAGCTGTGCTGTCTGTGTATATAATACCATTTAGTATAAAGAATTATATTTAAAATTTTGCAATAACAATTTTAATTATACCATGTAAATTAACCTGTTGACATAAAGTATAGACAATGAAAAATATTTTAGTATTTAAGATAAAGATATATCGTTATACACAGTATTATTGTTGCCAAAAAGACTATGGAAAATGCTCAAAAATTGAAGGATTATCTATTCGCCTATCGGGTTGTTAAAGGCAATGTTGTTGTCTACATCTATGAAACGGATAGTAAGTATTTTGTTGGGAACCAGCCTTCTTCGAAATGTCTAAAGGTCAAAACGATTGCAGGGAAACGGTTGCCAAATAAAAATGTATTCATTGAAAATCCCTGGAAGAACTGGTCATCCTCAAATCCTGAAATGATTACATCAAAACAAACAAATGTACCGATAAATTTTTTAAAAACTACTGATCATGGTTTATTGCAAAAGGAAGAAGATAAAAGATTACTGGACACGTATTCTTGTATTATAGATAATTTTGATATCGGGAAGACCTTTGGCTTTAAACAAATACAAAAGTGGCATAAAGACGTTTTTCATAGAATTTATTCTTTTGCTGGTGATCAGCGAACCGTTGAGATGACAAAAGGTGAAGACTCTCCATGGACCTGGCATTTAAGTTTTTTAGATGGAATACCTGAATTAGATAAAATGATTAAATTT
>CAZPEK010000156.1:0-4603 GCA_964585555.1 uncultured Leptospirales bacterium
ATTGATAAATTGTTTGACATTTTCAAGGCTGGAAGGGAAATGGAACTTTTGAACAAGGCATTGAATACGCCGTTGTACATTGAAAATCCTTCCAACGCCTATAACGAAATTTATCTTAATATGAAATTGCATGAAATTGATGAGAAAATCAACAAATATGTAAATATGATTACCAGCAATGACCGCAATCATCAGGAATATTTGACAGAAGTAGAGATTTTACGACGAGAAAAGGAAAAACTTAAAAACTACCTTTATAATAAATCTTCAACAAACAAAAAGGTTGTGTAAAAATACGGTTTAAACTGATAACCAGATTATCCTGTTAAAATAAACTAACATGTAGAAAGGAATTACCCTCATGAGCAAAAATGATTTGGTTCTTGAAAACATTGAAGAAGTAAAAAAGCTTATTGAACTTGGAAAGCAGAATCATGAAATTACCTATGATGAAATCAATGACACTCTGCCTGATAAGCTTTTAAATTCTGATAAAATTGATGATATTTTTATACTTTTAAATCAGCTTGGAATAGAAGTTGTCGAGGAATCTACACGCAAAAACCCGGCACCGGTTGTTCCAAAGAAAAAAACAGCGGCCGCAAAAAAAGCAGCCTCCTCTGACGATGGCTCTCACGTAGATGACCCTATACGGCTTTATCTTAAAGAAATTGGAAAAGTTTCTCTTTTGAGTGGAGACCAGGAAGTTGATCTTGCTCGAAGAATAGAAGAAGGAGAAATCCTCATAGAGAGGGCTGTTCTTAATTCAGCATTACTGGTCAATGAATTGATTAAAAATCATACAAAGATCAAGGGTGGCAAGATTAAACTTACCGACATACTGAAGGTAAATCGTCTTTATTATTTCTCATCAATAGACATGAAAGAGCTGGAAACCCGATATGATGACAAAATGAAAGTCGTCATTGAAGAAGACAATAAAGTGTTGAAACATCGAAGCAAAATCAAGAAATATGACCCGGAAACAAAAGAATACCTCGAGCTTGCAGGTCAAATAGAAGAAGCGGAAAACATGATCAAAGAAGCTGTCAACGAGATGGGGATCAGCGAGAATGAGATCAGCAAGCTTTCCGGAAAGATTCAATCCATGGTTTCAAGGATCAAAGACACCCTTTCATTTTTTGAACTGATTGAAGACCGTTTTGGAAAGGATTTAAAAGAATTGAAGCATTTTGCCCGTAAAGTAGAGAAGGGTGAAGATATTGACGATATCGTTAAGGAACTACACATCCAGTCCAAGGATGAACTTCTTGAAACAGTTAAAGATGTCAGAAATAATGAAAGGAAGATTCGGCGTATCGAGCAGGAAGCCGGCTCATCGGCAGAAGAAATCCTTGAATGGGGAAAGCAGATTTCAAAAGGTCAGCGTAAAATCTCTATTGCAAAAAAAGAACTTATTAATGCCAACCTGCGTCTGGTCGTATCAATTGCAAAAAAATATGCTAACCGGGGAATGCATTTCTTTGATCTTATACAGGAAGGTAATATTGGCCTGATCAAGGCTGTTGACAAGTTTGAATACCGAAAAGGCTATAAGTTTTCCACCTACGCAACCTGGTGGATTCGACAGGCAATTACCAGGGCTATCTCTGACCAGGCGCGAACGATTCGTGTTCCGGTTCACATGATTGAGCAGATCAACAAGGTTATGAGAGAAACGAGACTTTTTCAACAGGAACATGGACGAGAACCAAATCCTGAAGAACTTGCCGACCGGCTTGGCTGGCCGGTGGCCAAAGTGAAGGCGGTAAAAAATGTGGCGAGAGAGCCTATCTCTCTTGAAACACCGGTTGGAGAAGAAGAAGATTCACTTCTTGGAGATTTTATCGAGGATAAGGAAGTCGACTCCCCGGTAAATACTGCCGCCTACCGGCTGCTCCATGAGCAAATTTCTTCGGTTCTTAGCACTCTTCCCGCTCGGGAGCAGAAGGTCATCAGGATGCGTTTCGGACTTGATGATGGATATTCTCATACCCTGGAAGAAGTCGGATATGTCTTTAAAGTCACCCGGGAGCGTATCAGATAGATTGAGGCCAAGTCCCTGCGAAGGCTCAGGCACCCAACCCTTGCCAGGAAACTCAAAGATTTTCTTGATTATATGTAAATAAAAAGAGGCACCGCAGGGTGCCTCTGACCGTATATGATATAACATGCATAACATTTCTAAAATAAAACAAATAGCAATAGTCGGAGCAGGCTCCTGGGGTACTGCGGTTGCCATGGTTGCAGCAGAAACGCACCCTTCCATAGAAGTAGTAATGTGGGCCTACGAGAAAGGCGTTGCCTCTTCGATAAATAAACACAATAAGAACAATTTGTATCTTCCGGAAGTTGAACTTCCTGAGAATATTACAGCATCGACATCACTGCAGGATGTTGTCAGCGACTCTCCGGTGGTTATTTTTGCCACACCGTCAAAGGTCCTTCCCGAGATTGCCGCTAAAACTTCCAAATACTTAATTGAGGGTGCTGTTGTTGGCTACCTTACTAAAGGATTTTGCAGAATAGATAACCAAATCGTAACAATTTCCAAAACTATTGAACAGGCTCTTCCTTCACAAAAAAATAAAACCGTCGCTATTTCCGGCCCCAGTCATGCGGAAGAAGTATCTACTCATTATCACACCTGTCTTAATGTAGGATCACGGGACGAGGCTGCCCGGGAAACTATTATCTCTCTCCTTAATTCGAAATACCTTCAGTGTCGAGGTACTGATGATATTATCGGAGTGGAAGTTGGAGGCACACTGAAAAATCCCGCAGCAATTGCCGCTGGAATTATCAGTGTTTTGCCAGGATGTGGCGATAACCTGGCCGGCGCGTTAATAGCCGAAGCACTTAAAGAAATGCTCCTGCTTGGCCGCTTTTTCGAAGCCAGGGATGAGACTATAATTGATATTTCCGGCCTTGGTGACCTGGTTGCTACAGCTTTGAGCGAACACAGTCGAAACAGGCGTTTCGGCAATGATATCGGTTCTCTTATTATTGAAAAGGGGTATGTGCTGACCTGGTTCGACAGGTTTCTGCTTTACATCAGGCCACACCTGGTTTTAGAGCGTATGAGTAAAAAGTTACATTACCTCGCAGAAGGCGCATATGCGATAGAGCCATTAATAGAACTGGCAGAGGAAAATGGTATTATCATTCCTGTTTACCGCTCTCTTTTTGAGGTGCTTTTAAACCGAAAAGATCCATCGCTTCTCGTTGAAACCATAAAGAATCCTCAGAAATTTTTTGAACTTTACAGTCAAAGTAAAATGTATGTCTCTGAAAAGCAGCAGGGACTTGAGGGGATAAGAGGAAAAGCAATATCTGAGACGATAGCCAGTAAAGCTGTTGCCTATCTGGAAAATAATTTTGCCAGTGACCGTCTTCAAGAAGAGGTGAGACTGCTGCATACAGTTGATGTGTCTGGCAATACGTGGTCAAAATACGAACAGAAAGAATATAACATCAGTGAAAAAAACATAAACAAATCACTTCAGTCCCTTTCTGAAATGTATACTGCTAAAATTGCTGATATAAATTTCCCGATAATCAGAAATATTGCCTTATCGATCTATAGCGTACTGGTCCGTTTTTATGCCCGGGGCTCCCTTTTTTCACCGATTATTTTAAGCGGGGAAATACGTGCTGTAAAAAAACTAAAAAAAAGTACAAGTATTGTATATATTTTGAAACAGACATCATTGCTTAAGGTAATGCCTTTATTGAGGGCGATCCGTGCATCAAACATGGCCTTTCCAAGGTTTGTTTTTTATCGGGAAGATACAGGCATGCTAACCGGTCTGTTCTTTAGACTGTGTGGTGGGATTGCCATATCAAAAGGTCGAATGAACAACCTTATTTTTAGAACAGTTGTATTTAATTATCTTGCAGTTATGCTGGAACATGGTCTTCCCGTTTTGTTCCCATGTCGTACCGGAGAATACCTCGAAGAATTTCATGCCTGTGTAAGCAGTTCAATGAAAGAGCATGGCGGCGAGATATCTTATTTTGTTCTTAAACCTGAAAATGACGAAAAATCCCGGGGAAAAGAACAGTACAATATCAGTAAACCCCTGCTGCTTTCTGAATTTACCAGATCAGACGGTGAGCTTGAAAAAGTTCATACCATGCTTCACCGTTTCCTTCAGGATTAAAAAAACTTTTTGGCACAATTCATTATATGACTGCATGCTTCCGCAACAGTTGAAGCTGCAATAATGTTCCCTGATTCGCGATCATCGGGAAGATGTACGGTTATATCGCTGCTCCAGCCGGCACTGAAAGTACAGGCGATAATTGTTTTCCCATAGTGCCATGCGTAAGCTAATTCAGAAAGAGTTCCCGCTTTCCCCCCAAGAGCAACAATAACATCGCCTGCCAGCACATTCATGCTGTTTCGAGCATAACCGATACCGGTAGGAATAACAACTGAAGTATAGAGATTGGCTTCTGCATCGGTCTCTCCCGGTAGAAGTCCTACTGTCAGCCCTCCGGCATCATAGGCTCCCCGGGAAACAGCTTCCATTATACCTCCGCGTCCTCCCGAAATAAGAGTATATCTATTCTTCCCTACAAAAAATCCAATTTTATATGC
>CAZPEK010000156.1:4628-8370 GCA_964585555.1 uncultured Leptospirales bacterium
ATCATAATTAACCGTATCATCTGATGCCCCAATGACAGTGACCTGAAAATTCCTGTCAGCCATGGGCCTCTTTCAGCGTTTCGCTTATCCAGTAAAAAATAGAATCTGCTCCGGCATCGTCGTTAATAATTTTTCTATAGACCCAGTACCTGAAGATTACATCTTCATATTCAAAGAGAAGACGGGCAGGTGCCCTGGTTTTCTCTTCTTCTTCACGAGTTTCAACGGGTAATAAAACCAGGTATATAGACGAGCCAAGGATAGTTACACCGGCTTCATCTCCATGATAAGATTGTAATGATTTTACGATTTTGCTGTCTATATCGAGAAGCGTTTTCAGGCCTCTATGCTCAAAGATCTCATAAATGTTATCAAACCGGTAAAGCATTGCCTTTACCGAAACATTGGTGTTAACATACTGCCGGATAGTGTTTACCGTATCAATTCTGACTTTATCATAGACGCTGTCAGTTCCATGAAAAGGAGGGGGGGCCGATAAGGTATAATATGAGTTTATTATTGAGGAAAATTTTTCAAATGTTGCTTTCCTGGAATATTTAGAAGAAGTAATGGCGACCAGAAACCTTTCGTTACCAGATGCTGTAGACCTGGAGACAAATGCTTCATAATCAAGATCCTCTAATCTAAAGGCCTGCATATTAAAAATACTTCTGCATGAAATTTTAGTCTTTTCTTTTAATAGTTCATCTTTTATATAAAGAAGAAGTGATTCAGAGCCACTGACATGAATCATTTCTATTTCACCTGATGATATGTCAATTTCGCAGGTCAATTTACAAAAGTTGGATATATTATGACTGGCAAAAAGCTTTTTGAAAAAATCACTAAAATGACCACTGTTTTCAGACGGAACCTGTCTTAAAGTATTAGCATCCTGCTGAAGTTGCGTATAGGCGTCTCCGGCTTCAAGACAGGTAATATCCCCATCGACAAGACCCTTGATCGTGTCACGTATTCTCTCTAAGACAGCCTGTTTATTGATAGCAGTATCCATATTCTAAATCCTGGTTTAAGTCTTAATTATACTTCTGTAAAAGTAAATTCTTTTTCCTCTATTACCAACAAAACTTCTAAAGGTTTAACTGGGTGGAAATTTTTTCCGCCGCTTCATAAATTCGAAAAGACCCGGTAAACAATACAATTATATTTTCACCTGAAAATCTTTTTATTTCTTCTAAAAGGGAAGGGCAAGGGTCACCTGAAATTACCCGACAAAACCGGGGGTCAGATATTTCCGGGGAAAAATTTCTTTTATCTTTAAGGCGAAGATAATAAACCTTTTCCGAATATTTTTTAACAATTTCAATCATTGAATGAGTATTTTTGTCTTTCATCAAGGTGATAATAGAGATTATTCTTTTTTCATTATAGGTAGTTTCGAGAGCAGCATAAAGGGAGAGGAGGCCCGCTTCATTATGGGCAGGGTCAAATAGAATTAAAGGGACTTCGGAAAAACATAAAAATCGACCTGCTAATCTTGCAGTAACGATAGTATCAGAAAGGTTTAAATCTTTCAGATAAGGATATTTATCACGGAGAAGTTCAACCGCGTAAAGCGCGATCCCCGCATTGACCGTCTGGGCCATAACAGGAGAGGCAATACTACAATCATACTTATGACCTGTATGCTGATTTTTATATGTGAAGGAAGTTGACCCATTAGTTGAAAATGTATCAGTAATAGAGAAGTCTCTATCAAGCACATGAAAGGAAGCACCCTTTTTAAGGGCAGTTGTTTCCAGTATGGTTTTTATAATTTTATCTGTATTGCAGGTAATTACAGGAATACCCTTTTTTATAATGCCAGCCTTTTCTTTGGTAATCTCAGAAAGTGTTTCCCCAAGGAATTCCATGTGATCATATGAAATACTGGTAATTATTGAAAGCAAAGGACAAATAATATTAGTAGAGTCAAGCCGCCCTCCAAGACCGGTTTCTATGATGGCGATATCAATATTTTTGTCTTTAAAATAAATAAAGGCAGCTGCAGTAAGTATGTCAAAATACGTAGCGTTAAAACTTCCTTTTTTAAGAATATCACATATTGTGTCGATCAGTTTTTCGAGTTCCTTGTCAGGTATCTGTATTCCGTTTATCTGAATTCGCTCATTAGTATATTTGAGGTGAGGGGAAGTATAGCATCCGGTACGATATCCTGCAGCGCGAAAGATATGCCCGAGAAATTGAACCACCGATCCTTTCCCGTTTGTTCCTGCAACATGGATAGTCTTAATCTCGAGATGAGGATTTTTAACTTCCTTCATAATTCTCTTGATGCTTTCAAGAGAAAATGTACCGGGACTCGGTTTATTTTCATTATTTAAAAAAGGAAGAAGTTTTTCTTCAACCATGCTGTTAACCGGTATACTGAATTAATACTTCTCGCATTACACTGACTGGCGCTTCTGTGCCAGTCCATATTTCAAATTGACGCGCTCCCTGGTACAAAAGCATATCAATGCCATAAACTATCTTACATCTTTTGTTTGCTGCTTCTATGAGGAAACGGGTATCGTGAGGAGAGTAAACAATGTCGAATACCGTACAGCCGCTTGGCAGTAAAGAGGTATCAAATGGAACTGCGTCTTCATTAGGATGCATTCCTATTGGCGTTGTATTAATAATAATATCAAATTGGGAAACAGTTGCGCAGTCTAATTCAGAAATGATTAATGTTGTTACTTTACTGCTTGATTTTAATAAATCTGCTGCAAGCCCCTTAATTCGATTTAAATCCCTTCCGGCAATAGCAACATGGGCTTCTTCATCAAGAAGGGTAAAAGCAATTGCCCGTGCAGAACCCCCGTTTCCGATAATCAGTATTTTTTTATTTTTAATTCTGCAGCCCTGTTTTTTTAGAGCTGTTGCAGCTCCATGGCCATCGGTGTTATAGCCTTTTATCAGACCATTAGTATTAAGAAGAGTGTTGACTGAGCCTATTTTCTCTGCCAGGGGATCAATGTCGTCAAGAAAAGGTATTACGTCAATTTTAAAAGGTATTGTTACGCTTGCGCCGGCGATACCAAGGGCCCTGATAGAACGAATGGCCTCTTTAATAGATAGAGGCTCAAAAGCAACATAAGCTGCATTGATGCCGGCAGAATCAAATGCCCTGTTATGCATTAAGGGCGATAAGGAATGCCGAACAGGATTACCGAATATGCCATATAATGTTGTATTTGAATCTATCATTATGTTTAATTGTTTACAAATTAAGTGAGGTCTGTATATTTTTCAAACAAATAATTTTTTTATTACTAATTTATTTGTTTTTTAAGAAGATACTGTAAATTCAGTTATACGACATCTGGGAGATTTGAATGGGAAAAATTGGTATAATTATAAACGCTAATGCAAAAAAATTCGGAAAATGAAAAAAAATCCAGGAGAAATTTATAAAACTATCGGTGGAGACTCGGTTGATATTCGATTGACCCATTCTCTTTCCGAACTTGATCAGGTGCTGGCTGAATTCAGAAAAACAGGAATAGACTATCTTGCTATAGCGGGAGGCGATGGTTCCCTTCATCACGGATTGACCCATGCCCTTAATGAGTTTGGAGAAGAACAACTTCCTCCCTTTGTAATATTGAAAGGAGGAACAATGGACAATGTTTCCCGATCATTACACTTACCTGGTAAAGGACCAGATATACTTAAGCGAATGGTAGCATCGTTAAACAAAAATGAAAGTATAAAAATTGAAAAAAGAAGCACCATG
>CAZPEK010000157.1:0-882 GCA_964585555.1 uncultured Leptospirales bacterium
ATAGGCATTTACCGGCCTGGTGACAGAATTAGGTAATTCAACTACCTTATCAGCTAGATCCATTTTTTTTATATAATATTTTAATTCCTTTTCATTTCCTATCAGGGCATCAAACCGGTTACTAATCAGCTTCAGCAGGTTTTGTTTTGATGTTGAGGCCCCTTCATCAACCTTAATTTTTCCAGACTTTACTGCTGTTCTAAATTCTTTGGTAATAGTAAAAGACCTGTTAATACCGATTATTTTACCATATAGATCACCAATTGTATTAAAGTCGAACTCCTTTCCTTTTTTGACATAGATTTTATAGACTGATCGATGAATTGGCACATCGGCATACAGTGCCACCCTTTCCCTCGATGGTGTTTTTAAACCTGAAAAACCACCATCAACCAATCCTCGCGCTATGGACATTACTGCTCGCTTGGTAGGAGCAGCTACGATTGTCTTTTTTATTCCTGCTCTTTTGAATAATTCATTCACAATGTCGATATCAATCCCCTTTATCTGGCCTTTCTCTTTCCAGGCATAGGGGGGGAAAGAAATTAAACAAACCAGTTTTATTGGTTTTGAAGCCCCTACTGAGGAAAAAATATTAATTCCAATCAATAACCCGGTCAGAATAATTAAGAATTTTTTTTTCATCCTTCCTCCAACCTGCATTTCATCATTCTGTCTGAGACGATAGTGACATATAACTGGACAGGCATAGTATACATTACCCTGATAAAATCAGCAATTCGACCAATTTGATACATTTAACGGTATACCCTTCCAGTTTTCAGACACACTTTCGTTAAAATAAAATTGTATCTCACTAACCCTTCCGTTACCACTACTTTTCCCTGCATTTCATACTTGTCAGGAAACTCTGGCAATACC
>CAZPEK010000157.1:892-1848 GCA_964585555.1 uncultured Leptospirales bacterium
GCAACAGGTCTTTATGAAAGGAACCCCCTCTCTATTTCCAGATTAAATATTGACAGAAAGCGATAGGTACGGATGCCCGAGTGCCGCAATAGCAGGATGCTAAAGAGCGACCACCGGACATGCATGGCTTTTTAAAGATTAACGATTAATCTTTTCTCCAACCTAGTTTCTTAATGTTGCTTTTATCCTGTCTGGTGCATTGAACCAGGAAAAAACGTCAATAACCGATTTACATGCAATATCAGCAGCTAATAATGCATCAACACAAACACCCTCTTCCTGGACAACAGCTATTCCGATGACAGCCTCCTTCAACATTAACCTGTCATTTTTTCCGTTGCCAACACACAGAGTGTTTTCCTTTCCAAGTTTTTCAATAAAGGCAAGTTTACCCTTGTCCTGATCATTTTCGGGTATTCTTTCAACACTGCATTTAACACCAGCCATTTCTTTTTCAACAGAACCGTAAGTATCAGCTGTAATAACATGAAAATTCATCTTATCTGAAAACCTGTTAATCAACTCTGAAACTTCAGCAATTAACTTTCCGCCAACTGCAATTGTGCCATTGAAATCAAAGACCACATCTTTAATTATTACCCTGCCGCGCCCGGGAATATCTATCAGCATTTTATTTCCTTTTTCAGATTATTCAATTATTTAGCTCCTATAATCAAGACTGAAGTGCATATCGACACATTATCTTGACTTTAGATTTCAGATATACAGAAAACTCCGGCAACATAACCAACACATGCCCCAGAGCAAATTTTACCCGCAGCTGATTCATGCCGCCGACACATTAAAATATTGACAAAAAGCACCGAGCAGGTCTGCCCAAGTACAGCGACGGATGTCGAAGAGCGGCCTCCTGCCATGCAAGGCTTTTTTACATTGGTGTTGTCGATATTTTGATCTTTTATTCCTCGTGGTTCATGTAAGACCTTCCACTTTTT
>CAZPEK010000157.1:1858-6402 GCA_964585555.1 uncultured Leptospirales bacterium
CCCAAAACAAATTTTACCAGCAGCTGATTCATGCCGCCGACACGTTAAAATATTGACAAAAAGCGATGGGCATGGATGCCCGAGTGCCGCGATAACAGGATGTTAAAGAGCGGCCACCGGACATGCAAGGCTTTTTTGTTTACCGATTCTCCTTTAAAACCGCTTTCATGCCACCTGGTGCCGCAAAGCCTTTCCTTCCTTACCCCTGTTCTTTTATTTTACATCACATCAGAAAGCTTTTAAAAAATTCTAAAAGTTCTTCTTGAAATTAAACCCCTCAACCGGTAGACTGATTAAGAAATTTTTATTATTTTAACAAGGTGCTTTAAAACATAAAAGTACAAAAACTGTATCTTTTCCAACCTCCAGGGAGGACTCCGTGAACCGACTGACAGCAGCTTTTTTCTTTATCTTTTTTCTATCAGCACCTCTCCTCTTTGCCGCAGATCCTGATGCCCCGGATCCCCGTGAAGAGGCCCCTGAAAAACCACTGGTAGAACAGAACTTCATACCCCCCATGGTCAAATCGGCCGCAGGTCCTGATGAGGCTTTTCTCGATAAAATGCACGGCAAAACCCCGAAAGAAAAAGTAAAAAAGGAAGACCTGCCTCTCATTGACCTGAAGGTGGGGAGCACCAGCGGCATGGGAAGCGTCTCAACGGCCCCGGAAGCCGAGATGATGTTTGTAAACAAAAAATTTGAACTACGGGCAGAGCCCTACAGCAGCTGCAAAGAACGAATCACCACAGTGTTTCCTACCTATCATGTCAAGGTTCTCTATATTGTCGACGATCACGGCGGCGGTCATGACGGCGCTCAATTCTGGATAAAGGTGCAGACCAAAGACGGGCGGGCGGGGTTCATACCAAAAAAATATCTCCAGAAAGAACGGCCCCTTATCGTCTTTGCTCCCCCGAATCCCAGCACCATTGAGGCAAAAAAAATGTATGTCAATGCCTCGTCACTCTACCTCCGGTCAGGACCTGATACAAATTCCTATGCCTATACACGGATGCCTCAAAAATCAGTAGTGTACCTCATCAGGTATGATGACCAGGACGCTTATATTGACGGACGGGTCGGCAAGTGGGCCTATGTTGAATACAAAAGCCCCCGGTACGGCTACAGCTACAAGGGCTGGGTATTTTCCCCCTACCTTTCATCTTCTCCCACTCAGCGGGAAGAATCATCCTCCCCTGAAAATCCGAACCACATCTTTTCAGGATCAACAAAGTATATTAAATCAAAAATTCTCCATATCCGCGATGAACCGAGCAAGTTCGGAACAGTAATAGCCACCTTCCCCCACGGGACCAGTGTATCAATTACCGAACGGCGAAAAGAACTGGTCACCATCATGGGCATCAAGTCGGTATGGGTCAAAATTTCAACCGGCGCGGTTTCAGGCTGGGTATACGGGGGATTTTTGAGCAGCCGCCGGGGCTACTTCCTTGCCAATGATTTTATCGACCGCCCCCTCCGGTACCCACTGTCGAGCGGAAAGGGATGGGTCTCAAGTCCCTACGGGATCAGGGTTCATCCCATCAGCAAACGAAGCCACATGCATACGGGTATCGATCTGGCCACACCCCGGGGGACCCCGATTTTTGCCGCAGGCAACGGCCGGGTAACCTACTATGCTCACCAGAACAGCATCCGGGTACGCCAGGGGCAGGCAGTAAAATCAGGAGACATCATCGGTACCGTGGGATCCACCGGCGCCTCAACAGGTCCACACCTACACTTTGAAGTCAGAACCGGTTACTGGAAGGCAACCAAAAATCCGGTTAATTACATTCCCTTAAACACATCACGCTAAGACTACTAACACGGAAAAAAATATGCGATCACTACTACAGATACTGATAACCGGGGTTCTAATCTTCACTCTCTCAGCAGCAGCCGATGCGGGCTCACAGGAAGATCTTTTTAAAGGGATACAATGGAAGTCACTGACCCAGGTGAAAAAGGCAATAGCCGCCGGGGCTTCAATCAACAGTCACGATGAAAAGGGGAAAACGCCCCTGATGCTTTCGGCTGAAAAAAGCACCTACCCCCTCTTCAAGTATCTTCTCGACTCAGGGGCTGATACGGAGAAGCGGGACCATGAAGGCAACTCAGCGGCCCATTATGTGGCGGCCTGCTACAGTACCTACATAGTAAAATATGCCATTACAAAAAAACTCGACTTCACGGCACTGAACCGGGCCGGCGAGACACCCCTGATGACGGCAATTCAGAAGGCGCGCTACGCCAACATGACCGCCCTGCTCAAAGCCGGGGCCAGCATTGAGGCCCGAAACAGCGAGGGAAAAACACCCCTGCTTATTGCCGGGGAGAAGGGCTACAGCGCCTTTGTAAGTGCCCTGATCAAGGCAGGGGCTGACATGAAGGCCCGTGACCGCCGGGGAAACAACCTGCTTCATCTCACGGTTGCTAAAAATGACTACAAGACCGTTGCCCTTCTTCTTAAACAAAACTTCCCCCTCAACGAAACGAACCGTGAAGGCAAAAGCGCCCTGATAATCGCGGCAGAGACCAAAAGAAAATATATTACCCAGCTTCTTCTGGCAAAGGAAGTTAACGCCGCCCTGACTGACACCACCGGCAGATCCGCCCTTCACTACACCGCCGAGGGGCCCTACTACTGGTACATGAAAGCAATGACTGAAAAAGGTGCCGAAATAAACCGGCGTGACAAATCAGGAAAGACCCCGCTGCTCCTCGCTGTTGAATCAGGACGTCACAGCAACATCAAGGCACTGGTTCAAGCCGGGGCCGATCCGAACCTTCAGGACAAAGACGGCCTTCTCCCGGTTCATGTGGCCTACAGGAAACGGCTTTACCAGACGATGGCAATGCTGTTAGCAGGAAAGGCCGATGCCAACCGGCCCGTTCCCGGGGGCAAAACAATGCTCATTGACGCTGTTGAACGAAACAGTACTTCCTTTACCACCCTGCTTTTAAAAAACGGCGCCAATCCTAATATAAAGTCACCTGAAGGGAAAACCCCCCTTCTCATGGCTGTAGAAACGAACCGCTACAGCCTGATTCGCCCCCTTCTCAAGGCCGGGGCTGATGTGTCTGCCCCGGGTCCCGGGGGAGAAAAACCGATGGTCGTAATGGTTGAAAAGGGCTATGCTCACATGCTCGACGCACTGGTAGAACATAAAGGCAATGTCAATGACACCGACAGCAAAGGAAGAAGTCTTCTCCTGATTGCCCATACAATTCTTATGGAACGGTTCAACGAATTCAGATCTAAAATGCTTACCAGCCTGATACGAAAGGGAGCTGATGTAAACATCACCGACAGCGACAAGATTCCCCTTCTGCTGGTTTATATAAACCGGGGCCTGACATTCTACACCGGCCTGTTTATTGAACATGGCGCCCGTCTCTCGGTTACAGACCGCAACGGCGACGGACCGATGCACCTGGGTGTAAAATCGGGAAGCTACCAGCTGGTTCAGCTTCTCATCAATAAAAAGGTTCCAATCACCACAAAGGGAAACAAGGGCAACACACCCCTTCATTACGCGGTACAGACTAAAAAAACTTCCATTACCGGCATCCTTCTCAAGGGAGGGGCCAGCGCTAATGTCAAAAATGAGGCAGGCTATACTCCGGTGCACCTGGCGGTTCAGCAGCGAAGCAGCGCCATTCTGGCAGACCTGATTGCCCATGGAGCGAACCTGAATATTGATAACGGCTACGGCAATTCACTGCTCATGGAATCATGCAAGATCGAGGAGTACCAGACCGATAAAACTTCCCTCGCCATAATTGATACACTCATCAAGGGGGGAGCGAATGTCAACCAGAAGAACCGTTACGGCAACACGCCCCTGATGTATGCAATCAACCGGCAGAACGTTGTGCTGGTTGAGTACCTTCTGAAAAAAGGGGCTGACCCGAACATGACCGACAGCCTTGGGAACACACCCCTGAAAAAAACCGTCATCAACGGGGTTTACAGCAGCCTGAAAAATGAAACCCTCAGAAAAATTATCTATACCCTGGTTGCCCATGGAGCAGATATTAACCGGGGCGATAAGCAGGGAGTAACGCCCCTCATTGAAGCATCAAAGGGAGGCCTTGACAAAGACCAGACCGCCGGCGAACAGGCGATCCAGGTGCTTCTTGACCTGAACGCTGATCCCACAAAACGTGACCGCTCGGGCAACGACGCCCTCTTCTATGCCCGGCAGCAAAACAGCTCCCGCCTTCAGTCCCTTTTAAAAATGAACAGTATGAGCTCACCCTCAGCCTACGGCTTTCCAGAAACTGATCTCGGAACGAGTGAAATTCCTGCCTTTACCACCGACAGCAGCGGGATGCTCTACCTGCTGATCAAAAAAAACAAAACAATCTACCTCCAAAAACGGGGAAGCGACGGGGGCACCTTCTTTAATAAAAGCATTACCTTCGGCGATACTCTTGCTGTGGCACCCGACGGCGGCATCTACGTACTCGGCTCCCGCCCCGGAACCATCAAGGGGAAAACCGACCGACGCTGTAAGGCAGGCGAGAACCTGATTATT
>CAZPEK010000157.1:6425-8325 GCA_964585555.1 uncultured Leptospirales bacterium
CGATGGACAATATTCCGCCTGCGCCAAAACCAACGCGCGACGGGTCACTGTTGATACTGAGAGCAACGCCTACATCGGCATGAACTTCGGCCATGCCGCACACAGCTACCTGGCAAAATATTCCCCCGCGGGAAAACGTGTCTTTAAAGTAAAACGCTACGGAACCTGGAGCCGTCTCTTTATGGACGAAAAGGAGAACCTGCTTCTCTTTGGCAAGTTTACGCATTTTTATTCAAAGGGGGGGGGAAGAAAATATTCCCTCACTATGACCCGCCTGAGAGATGCCAGGGCCTTCGGGGTGACCGGTACGGGACGGGGCCAGATATTTTTCTGTGCCGGTCCGGCAAAAAAAGGATTTTATGTTTCACGGCTCAGTTACCGGGGGGCCCTCATGTGGAAACGGTTCTTCCGCTCCACGGGGGAAGAAAACCCGACAGCCGTTACTGTTGATTCAGCCGGAAATGTATACGTGGCCGGATCTACCAGCGGCTCGCTCCACGGCCAGAGAAATGCCGGAGGCAAAGATCTCTTTCTCATGAAGCTCGACAAAGAAGGCAAACGCATCTGGACCAGAACCTGGGGATCTTCAGGAAATGATGAAGCAGTCTCAATGCGGGCCGATGCACAGGGCGGGGTTTTTATTTCAGGAACCAGTGAAGACCCGGGAACCCCTGCCGGTGCCGGGGGGAAAAAAGCCTTCCTTGTTAAGTATACTTCTTCCGGGAGCCGGTATCGACGGTAGCTAAAGGTTCTTTAAAATACTTTCCGAGAAACAGAAATACGGCACAGTGTATTCAATGTCAGTACTTAGAACCATTTTTTTCTTATAAAATAAACCACCATGGAGAGCCCAATAAGAAACATTATTCCCATAACGAGAGGATACCCATAGGGCCAGTTTAATTCAGGCATCACCTTGAAATTCATTCCATACACCCCGGATATAAAAGTCAGGGGGATGAATATAGTAGCTATAGTAGTAAGTACCTTCATTACTTCGTTCATTTTGTTACTCATGCTTGATAGATAAATATCCAGCATGTTGGTAATAATATCTCTGAAAATTTCAACAGTCTCCATAACCTGCACGATGTGGTCATAAACATCACGAAAATAAGGAGCAATCATATCTGAAAGAAGTACAGATTCATTACGCTGAAGAGAGCTGATTATTTCTCGAAGAGGCCAGACTGACCTTCTCAAATAAATCATTTCTCTCCTGAGCCTGTGAACCCCGATCAGTGTCTCTTTCCCCGGTTCAAGTGTGAGTTCCTCTTCAATATCTTCTATACGTTCGCCAATCTTCTCAAGGAGCAGAAAGTAGTGGTCTACCAGCACGTCCAGTAAAGAATAATAAAGATAATCGGCTCCCATCTTTCTGATACGCCCTGAATCAGTTCGAATCCTGCTGAGAATGGTATCGAAAACACTACTGATTTCTTCCTGAAATGTGATAAGGAAATTATTCCCCAGGATGAAGCTGTTTTGTCCAACACTGATTTCCCCTTTACTTACATCAAAATCAATGTCTTTCAATACAGTGAATATAAAATTATCATAATATTCAATCTTGGGTCTGTGCCCGGTATTGAGAATATCTTCCAGAACAAGGGGATGAATTCCGAAAATACTCCCCGCTTCCTCAATTACAGCAGTGTTATGAAGTCCGCAAACATTAATCCATGTAACGCCCTTTTCCCCCAGAGAAGAAACACTGTCGCTCATGCCGGAGATTTCCTTTTCTATAAAAAAACCAGGCCCGTAGTGCAGAAGGCTCAGATGAACTTCTTCTGATTTTTTCTCTCCCACGTGGATAAGCGTGCCGGCAGGCAGCCCCGCCTTGTGCTTTTTTCCTTTTAACAGGTTTAACATTTCCTTCTCCAATAGATTATTAAATATG
>CAZPEK010000158.1:0-3939 GCA_964585555.1 uncultured Leptospirales bacterium
CTTTACCGGCAATTTCAAGATGGCCAAAGAGGCGGTTATCTGGTATAAGTTTAAGTACAATTCATTTATAGAGGCCCCGTTGTATAAACGGAATATTAATGAGAAAGGGTACAGCTTCGAATGGGGGTGTACCGTTCATATGGATTAACATGATGTTTATCGTTAACTAGAAAAGGGCCGATAACATCGGCCCTTTTCTATTTAACTGGACAGAAATGATGATGATGTTAAGCTTGTCTATCGATGACTCTGATAAAGGGAAAGTGTATGACAGAATCTCCTGTTGTGTATCTGAGAAGATTACCGGTACCCGAAGATTTTAGAAAGGGGCTCCGGGGTCTCCATGGAAGCTTCGGTTTTGAAACAGACGATATGATTGAACTCGGAAAGGTCTATTTCGAACTCTATCCCGATGCGGCGCAACACAGGGACAATGAGCAGGTTCTGGCGGGATATGAAATTGTCCGCATATGCATATTTGAAAAATTGATGGAAGATTTGCCGCCGGGAGAAAAGGATATCTGGTGGCTCATGGTAAAAAAATCTTCCGAAGTGCCTCAGCGAATTCACCAGCTTTTAGCCTTCAGGAAACCCGAAGAGCTTTTGAAACTCGCTGAAGCCCTCAGAAAAAAGCTTAAAAATATCCAGATAAAAATTGAAGAAATTCCCCGCGGGGAAGTGCGTGAGCGTTTCATGGGTGGAGTTGCTGTATTTCCTAATACTCTCTACCTGTTTGACCTGGCATTAAAAAAGGCTGTTGGTGAAAAACAGGATGCTCAATGAAAAAGGTTAGATTCAGAAAGACCCGCAACCGCCTGATGTTCTGGTTTCTTTTGACATATCTTCTTTTCTTCCTTTTAATAATAATTCTTTATTCCCTGCATATTAATTATTCAATTATTGAAAAGGAAGAAGTAAAGCTTGCGGCAATCCGTGACATGAAAGTAAGGGAAATCGAACTTTTCCTTGGCAGAATTTCCGGTGACATCGAACATCTTGCTTCCCGTCCCGGGGTTAGAGACGCGGGGTACAGGCTTTGTTCTCAAGATGAAACATACAGCAAAGCGGTACTGAGAGATGAGTTTAATTCTTTCATTCGTAACTATGATGCATTTTATGAAATATTTATGATAAAGGCTTCCTCAGGTCAGGTAGTCTATTCGAGCATTGAGAAAAACATGGGGGCTGACCGTCTCCAGAGTGATTATCTGAGGGAGCCGCTTCGTACCGGGAAAAAATATATCAGCAGCATCTTCTTTTCAAAAAGTTTAAATATACCAACCATGACCGTTTCGATATCACTGAAGAAAAATGGTTCCCCCACGGGAAAAGCCTACGGCGTACTGGTGATGCGAATCTATCTTGAGCGTACTATTTTCAGTACCCTCCTTGATAGAAAGGGGCTGGGTGTTACCGGTGAAACTGTGCTTACCGGGAATGATGGGCTTCTTTTCAACAGGCTGAGAGGGGACAGCGGATTTCCTTTGTCTGTAAAATTGCATGATCTCTATATTCGCCTGGGTGCAAAAGAAAACAAGGGAACAGTGATTTGCAATGATTATCGGAGCAGAAAGGTGCTTTCGGCATACGGAACTGTTTCCCCCGTGAGGTGGATTGTTGCTGTAAAACAGGATATTAGTGAACTCAAAGAACCCCTTTACAGTATGATATTCATGGGCGGCATTACTTTTTTTATTATCGGCATTTTACTTCTCGTGGGAATCTGGTTTTTCTCAAGAGATTTTTCTGATCCCATATACAAGCTGATCAGGGTTGTGAACAGAATCAAAAAAGGTGATTTTTCATTTCGTCTTACCTCAGAGAGGAGCGATGAGTTCAGAATTCTCTACCATAGTTTTAATGATATGGCAGACCTGATAACATCGCAGCTCAGGATTCAACAGATAAGTTCTGATATTATACAGGTTATGGTAACCACCCTGAATCTCGAAGAGTTCAGCAGGGTTGTCCTTCATAAACTGGTTGAAAGTTCTCACTCAGTTATAGGTGCTTTTTATATTTTGAGTAAAAACGGTGATGAGTTTAAACATCTCTCTTCTATCGGTCTCGACATGGAACAAATAGAATCCTTCCATGCTGAAAGCCTTGAAGGTGAATTCGGCAGGGCCCTTGCAACAAGAGAAATAACCGTTACCCGTGATCTTGCCTCAGGGAAAATGGTCAAAGTGCGATCAATAGCAGGGGATATTCTTCCTGATGAAATAATAACGATTCCAGTTGTGGTGGGCAACCGAACCATGGCAATTATTTCTCTTGCTTCAGTACATGCCTACCATGAAGATACCCTTCCGATACTGCACCAGATTCGTCCTGTGATGAATATGGCTTTAGCAAATATAATAGCCGATGAAGAGACCAGGCTTATGGCCAGGGAGCTTTCTGAAAAGAATCAACAGCTTGAGATAAAAAGAAAAGATCTTGAACGGCAGACAACTGAACTGGGATATCAGGGTGACATGGTCAAAGCGCAGAACCGGGAGCTGGAAATTCAGCACAAAAAGGTTGAAGAAGCCAACCGATTAAAGACAGAATTTCTTTCAAACATGAGTCATGAACTTCGTACCCCTTTAAATTCTATTATGGCTCTTTCGAGAGTATTAAAACTCCAGTCAGGAAAAAAGCTTTCCGACGAAGAAAATGATTACATAGATGTAATCGAACGTAATGGGGTTAAGCTTCTTGCCCTGATTAATGATATCCTTGATCTTTCTAGAATTGAGTCTGGGAGGATCGACCTTAAGGTGAGAAAACTTTCCATCGAATCAATTATTACAATGCTTCTCGATAATCATGAGCAGATTGCAGAAGGAAAGGGCATACAGCTTCACAGCAGTTTCCCGGAAGATCTTCCAATGATAGAGAGTGATGAAAGCAGGGTTTTTCAGATTCTTCAAAATATTATTTCCAATGCCGTTAAATTTACCGAGAAAGGGTCTGTTGCCGTTATTGCTGAAGCGGATGACCAGGAACTTGTGGTTTCAATAAGGGATACGGGCATCGGTATTGAAGAGAAATCTCTCCCTGGTATATTCGAAGAATTTCGGCAGGTTGACGGTACCAATACAAGAAAGTTTGAAGGGACAGGCCTCGGCCTGGCTATTGCTGCCCGGTCAGCGGAGCTTATCGGCGCGTCCATTAATGTTGAAAGCGCCCCGGGAGTCGGAACCACCTTTACGATTCGTTTTCCGGTCAGCTGGCCCCATGAAGATGAGGTTCTCCAGGGGACAATTACCTTCTCTTCGGGATTTGAAACCGTCGCTGTCGATCCGCCTGACGAAAAAAAGAAAGAGAGTAATGGGAGAAGTCAGGAGAGAACACGGCAGGAGGGAGGGAGACAGGAAATAATGATCATCGATGATGATCATGACAATATTACTGTTGTACAGGCGGTTCTTCAGGATACCTATAATGTATCTTTCAGCTATGATGGTCAGGAGGCGATGGAAATGATTCGAGAATCAGCTCCTGACCTGATTCTCCTGGATATGTCTCTGCCAGGGAAAAGTGGTTTTATAATAGCACGGGAATTGAAACAGGAAGATGTCACCAGAAGGGTTCCCGTGGTTGCACTGACTGCCCTGACAATGCCGGGAGACCGGGAACGAATACTCTCTGCCGGCTGTGATGATTATATTGCCAAGCCGTATAATATAGATCTGCTGAAACAAAAGATTGAAGAGTGGCTTCAGAGGTAGGTATGAACAAGATTCTGGCAATAGACGATAACAGGGATAATCTTATAACTATTTCAGCCCTGTTGAAAAATTTTCTCGGCGAGTGTGAAATCGTAACAGCGCTTTCAGGTCAGGATGGAATCAATCTTGCTCAAAGCGAGGCCCCTGACACGATAATTCTTGATGTCAGAATGCCTGAGATGGACGGTTTGGAAGCTACGAAGACCATTCGCGACGTGGAAGA
>CAZPEK010000158.1:3949-8315 GCA_964585555.1 uncultured Leptospirales bacterium
CTGGGCTGGACGGTTTTGCAGGTCTCAGGATTCTCAAGCCGAATGAAGCAGCAGCCCATATTCCGGTAATACTTCTGACTGCTGTGCGGACTGATGTTGAAAGCAGGATTCATGGTCTCGAAAGCGGGGCCGATGCATTTCTTGCCAAGCCGATTGATGAGGCGGAACTGATTGCCCAGATAAAAGTAATGCTGAGAATTAAGCATGCAGAAGACCAGCTTCGTAAAGAAAAAGACCAGCTGGCGGAAACCGTTGAGGAAACAACTGTTGCCCTTAATGAAACAGAACGAAACCTTTCACGGGAGAGAGATTTTATCCGTGCCGTCGAAGAGGTATCCCCGGCCTACTATGCTGCTGTTGATCCCGAAGGAAAGGTTCTCGGTATGAACCGTTCTCTTCTTGCCGTACTGAAAAAGAAAAGGGAAGATGTAGTAGGGGATGCTTTTATAGAAAACTATTTTACCTTCAGTTCTCTTCAAGCGGCAAGGGATACGGTAAAACATCATCTTGACGGAGGACGTCGAAGTTTTTTGGAAGGAGATATCATCGTTGATGATAATAAAGAAAGAACCGTGGAGTGGCATAGCAGCTCTGTCTATGGTGAAGAGGGGAATCTTGATTATATTTTTTTTGTTGGACTTGATATCAGTGAAAGGAAGAGGCTGGAAAAAATAATAGTCAGTGCAAATGAGAGGGAACGGACAGAGATAGGGCAGAAGCTTTATGATGTTCTTGGTCAGAATCTTGCGGGGGCAGCCTTCAAGGGTGAAATATTAAAACTTCGACTGGCGGGACAGGAAAAAACACTGAGCGCTGACATGGAAGAAATTCTTGATATGATTAAGGATTCAATGATCCGGACCCGGGATCTTGCTCGAGACCTTTCTCCAAGTGATGCGGCTGGCGGTGGCATCGTAATGGCCCTTGAGGGACTTCGCCACAAAGTAGAAGAAAACCGCGGGCAGAATGTTCTGCTTGATGTCACGGAAGACATCTCAATCGCCGATGAGCTTGTCTCCTCTCATCTTTACTACATCGCCCGGGAAGCGGTTGATAACGCTGTTGAGCACAGCGGTGCTGCAAATATAATTTTATCCCTCAAAGAAGAGAAGGGCGGTCTTTCTTTGAAAATAATTGATGATGGAACCGGTATTGCTGCCCAGTATGACCGTGACGGTATGGGTATTCGTCTCATGAAATACCGGGCCTGGATTATCGGAGCCGCTCTGACGATTACCCGCAACGAAGGGGGCGGGACCGTGGTGTCATGCCAGCTTCATGAAACAGCTGAACATCGAATTCCTTTTGAAACTGCGGTGAAAACAGAAAATTATTCAGCTGATGATACCAGTCGCACCAGCGGCATACTTATTGTTGACGATCATCCTATTGTCAGGGAAGGGCTTTCTCAGATTATTGAGAGGGAAGACGACCTGCGGGTCTGTGGGGCCGCCCGGTCGAGCGAAGAAGCTGTGCGCCTGATTGTCAAAGAAAAGCCTCACCTTGTTGTCATGGATATCTCACTCGAGGGAGCCAGTGGAATGGAGCTGATTAAGGCAATACGTTCACGCTTTGATGGACTTCCGGTACTGGTTTTATCAATCTATGATGAAAGCATCTATGCAGAGCGAGCACTAAAGGCAGGGGCCCTCGGCTACATCATGAAACAGGAAGACGCTTCAATAGTTGTAGAGGCAATCCGTACTGTTCTTTCGGGAGAACAATTTATCAGTGAGAAGCTGCGGGAGGATTTACTCAAACGTCTTTCCCGTGGTGAGGAAGACCGGGGAACCTGTACGGTAGACTGTCTCACGGTACGTGAAATGGAAGTTTTTCAGCTCATCGGTCACGGCCTCAGCAATAAAAATGTAGCAGAGAAGTTGAAAATAAGCGTTAAGACTGTTGAAAATTACCGCGATCGTATTAAGAATAAGATGAACTTTGCCCATTCAGCAGATCTGAATCATTTTGCAGTACAGTGGGTAATCAATAATGAAGGAAGATAAGTTTATCGGCTGTAAGTATTTATAATTTTTATTCCCCGCTGTTTCCGGTCTACCATTGGTATGCCTTTATCTGCTGTCGTTACAGGATAGACTTTTCCCCTGAGATATTCACCCCGTTCATTGAGTACAACTTCCAGAATTACTGATTTTTTAATGGTTATATTACCGGGATAAATGTATTCCATGAGGCCCAGGTCGCAGAAGTTTCCCAGGCTGTAGGCGATAATTTTTCCTCTGTAGAATTCCATACCCCGAAGAACATGGGGGCCGTGTCCAAATACAAGGTCCGCACCCGCGTCTATCGCCGCCCGGGCAAAGGCAATGGTGTTCCCGCGTCGCTCCTTCAGGTAGTATTCAGTCTGGTTGACGGCTCGATTCGAAAGCTCGGCTCCCCCGTGAAAGGTGACGATGCAGATGTCTGATACTTCTTCGGCAGTTCGGATGGAATCAATGCATTCTTCGATATAGTTAATAGACTTGAATACTTCACGGGAGGCAAAACCGAGAATGGCAACCTTCAGTCCTTTGATTTTCTGTATCGGCATGGTCCATTGAGCCTCGAGGGGCAGCTCAGGAATGTGCCAGGGAAGTCCATAGAGCCCTACTGGTAGAATCTCTGACTGGTAAAAGGCAAGGTATGTTTCATAGAGTCCTTCTCCTGTACAATCGAAGGCATGGTTATTTGCCAGGTTCAGAGCAGTAAACCCCGCCTGCTTCAGAATTTTTGCAGTACCGGGGGCAAATCTGAAACTGTATCCATGAAAACCCTTGTCGATAACCTGAAGTCCATCATAGCCTATGGGGCCTTCGAGGTTTCCAATGGTGATGTCGCCCCGTTTTAAAATATGAGAAACATGCCTGAAGGTATTATTTTCAAGCTTGAACCGTGAGGTTTTTTTGAAGGGCGGGGAAGGTATGATCTCACTTCCCGGAATAATGTCACCGGTACAGATGATAGTAATTTCTTTTGCAGCAAGGGCAGCCTGGCAGAAAAGTATTATTATAAATATAGTTTTAATTATTTGCATAGAGCTGAATTCTAATTTAAGAGACTGGTGGGGACGCCTCCGGCGGCCCCACCAGTCTCTTAAAAGATGATGCTTGCCCGACTGTTCCAGGATGTATACAGATGCCCGTCTTCCTGGTAAATGAGGGAGCGAATATCTTCTCCCGTATTACTGTCCTGTATACAGTAATCGAAGTGAGTGAAGCTGACTCCTCTGACGTCAAAGATTGTGGCGCCAAAATTAAGTTCACGGAGCTTCTCGTAACTTCCTTCCATAAACTCTGTTATGAGCCGGTGGTATTCAGTCCCGTCGGCGTGATTGTTTATCCATTGGGATGTCTTCTTGTAATCTTCCCTCATGCTATTCTCTACGAAATGGGGTATTGTAAGCTTGCGAATGCTGAACTGGCGAACCCCTGCCTCAAGGCACGCATCAATTAAAGTTTCAAAAGAAGTATCTTTAAGCCAGGAACTGGCATTCATGGTAACCCGAACCACGGCGCCCGCCTGATCAAGACAATGAAACATATCGCGGCATGTTTGCAGTGATTTGAGCCGGTCAAGGGACACGGCAAAAACATTGATGCCCCCGGTGAGGCGGGACTGGTCGAGAAAAGAATTGGGGGCTTTTTTGTGCCAGGATAACAGCTGGAGTCCATTTGTCTGTATTTCAAAGGGATAATCGCCAAATACATCAAGAAGCAGGTCGATGGCATCTGTATTAAGGAAGGGCTCTCCCTTACCGGTCACAAGGAGTGATGTGATCCCGGAATTATTCGCAACGGTGCGTACCTTTTCAAGGTTTTCCGAAAAAGCCTCTTCGTTAGCCTTGATGTACCCGGTCATTTTGCTGACACAGTAGGGGCAGTTGCGGTCACAGCCCCGATAGGGAATACTGATAGTTAAGTTGTTGGCTTTCATTGAGTGGTGATCCTTTATTTGATGGTTAAATTATGCTATTGCTGATTATTAATTGTCAATAATTTTTAGTGATAACCTTTTTTCCCGGTTTTGGAAGCTAATTATATGTAAGGTCAGATAAAAAGTATGTTAAGATCAAAAAAACATATACAAAAACATGAAATTGTATGGGGGAATTCCCCGTAGTGGTAAAAGCAAATCCCCCTATTTACAAAGCCCCTCTCTTGTGGCTATATATTATACGACCTCATAAATCAGACTTTTAAAATAAAGTAAAGTTTGAAAATCGGCTAAGACAATCGAGGAGAAGAGAGTATGGATTTCAAAGTCGGCATATGTAATTTCTGCGGAACAGGCTGTGGGCATCTTCTAAATGTGAGTGATAATACCGTACATGGTGTTTTCCCATCACGTAATCATCCCGTCAGCAAGG
>CAZPEK010000159.1:0-8288 GCA_964585555.1 uncultured Leptospirales bacterium
GTTTTCGTGATACAGAGGCAAGCATTTCAGTGATATCGTTCATTTTACTTCCTTAAATAATATACCGGATACCCGTATAATCAATAAGCCCGTCACAGTCATCATCAAGGTCGTCACCGGGATCATCCATCTTACAGATATGATATTTTCATTGTTGCTAACGGCACGTCAATAAAATAACGCCCCCCCTGAACTCAGGTCAGCAAAAAATCATACTGCACAAGGTAAAACAACCATCAACTACATGAAACCCAGAAAAAGAAAAACTTAAACCTTTATCTCGTCTATCTTTGCGGTTGAAATTATAATAGAAGGATGAAAACCCATCTTTCGCCAGGTCTCTTCAGCCTCACGGTTGTAAATGGCATATTCGAGCACCAGATCGTAGACCTTATTGCGCCTGAAAAACTCTACGATGTCCTTAACCATTATTTCGCAGACACCGGCCCGGCGATACTCCGGGTCAACCCACACATCATCGATACGTCCTGACCGCGGCGGGACCCGGTCTTCACTGGAGATAATTTTCCCAAGGGCCATGCCAATAATTTTATCAGGCATCCCCTTTTCATGGGCCAGGAGAAGTTTGGCCGAGGGCTTTCGTATTTTTGAAGTGTAGTAGGCTTCGAGGTTTTGAATAAAGCTGTCGCTGATACCCCAGAGATGTTTATTATTTTCCTGCATGTGCTTCTGGAGCTTTTTTCGCATTTCTATAAGCAGCGGAATGTCAGGAACTTCCGCCTGGCGTATTTCTATTTCCATATGTAACCCCGGTGTAAAATATTTACATCAATATTTTACACCGAATCAGGCAAAGGGTCAAATTAAATCATTATTTTTTAAAGAACCATGACAGAAAGAAAGCCCCGACTTCCTCTATCAACTAACAACCGTGCCCTTACAGAGAACAGGTTTTTATGACACCGGGTGAGGTTTTCGAAAGGTTATGACATACATCATGCCCCGGGCGTATTGAATCAGCTTCACGTCTTCAGCCTCCCGGGGAATCAGGTCTACAGGTGCCCCGAGTTCTTCAAAAGAAGGAAGCCCCATCTGCTTAAACTGCTTTTTAGCATAAAACATATTTTCGGTTTCATCGCTGATGGTAATCAGGCTTCCCGGCCGGGCAACACGAAACATCTCGGCAATGGCCTTTGATTTATCAGTAAAGCCGTTAATCCCGCCTTTATGAAACACACAGTCAAAGGAATTGTCAGCATAGGGAAGATTGTCAGCATTCCCCTGGCACAGCTCGGCATTAATCTTCCAGCTTTTTATACTTTTAAGGCCCCGGGATAAAAATTTTCTCGAAATATCAACACCATAGAGATCAAGATGCCCGGTAAAGGTTCCGATGAAGGGGAAGTTTCCGCAGGACCCGGCAGACACCTCAAGGACCCGGTCCCCCGGCTTTATCTCAAGGAAGGTGGCAAATTCCCCCCGGAAGGCGATATTCCCGCCGAACAAAATCATGGATCCAAATTTGACCAGGGGATCATACATGAAGCTTATCCTGTCATAAAACTTCTGAAACTTCAAGTCAGAGCCCTTCACTTCCCCCTGCTGAATGAAAGAAGGTATTTCATCACGCACAGGCATGCTGTTTCCACAGGCGGTACAGGTGACAATGCCCTTTGCAACTACACCGTTTTCATTCATGACACCTTCTGTTATTTCCAGGTCTCCCCTGCAGGCCGGGCATCGGTACACTTCGAGAGATGAAGCTTTCATTAAGCATCTCCTTTTATATTCCGCTCTGCCCAGAGGGAAAGTTTTTCCCGCATAATTTTTGCATTATGCCGTATATCAACAGGGAATGAATCATGAAAAAGAAACGTATCAATACCATCAACAACAGCATTGCCCTGGGCAATAGTTTTAAGTTCATGGACAAGCATATCCCTGTCATAATTTTTTCTTTCTTTATACAGTTCGATACAAATGGCAGGAACAACTTCCGAACCGGAACGAGCACTAACCAGGGCGCTCCTGAAAACAGCTGGATGGGTATTGAACAAAGATTCACAGGGCGTCGTAAAATAGTCTTTTCCCGGGACGGTCACTCTTTGTTTCTTTCTACCACAATACCATAATCTTCCTTTCTCATCAATCCATCCCAGGTCACCGGTTCGATGCCAGGTATCTTCGCCGTCTTTAATCTTTGACAAGTGATTTTCATCGGGACGCTCAAAATAAGACTGACTGACAATATCTCCCCTGACAATGATTTCACCAGTGGTTCCGGTTTGCAGATACCAGTCTTCATTAAGTTCTGTGCAGGGACCGTCACTGACGGCAATAATATTTACATCAACGCCGGCAAAGGGTTCTCCGATACAGGTCCCCTCACCCTTATCAGTGCGGAAACGGGTTTCCTTTAAAATTTCACGACTGTTTATCGCTGAAATGGGCGCAGCTTCGGTTGCTCCGTAAGTTGAAAAGAAGTCAGCACTTTCCGGCAGAATCTTCTCCACTTCTTCCATAACTTCAGGTTCTATCGGCGCACCGCCGGAGATCACTCTTCTGACACTGGACAGTACAATATTTTTTTCATGACAGTAAGCAGTCAGGTTTTTCAAAAGTGCCGGGGAGGCAAACATTGTTGTTACGCTGTTATCAAGAACTGCGGCAACAATTTTTTCAGGATCAGCCTTTGCCGGGAACGCGGGATGCATATCCGGAAAGACCGCGGTAATCCCAAGGGATACATCAAAAAGTGTATACATGGGGAAGGTTGCAAGATCAACTTCATCGGTACCGGGATTAAAATTTTCAACCAGCTGGTCGATCATTCCATTCAACATACCGTGGGTATATTCAACCCCCTTGGCCGGACCGGTGCTTCCCGTAGTAAAAACGATTGCCGCCAGTTCATTTTTTGCTACTGCTGCAATTTCAAATTCAGAGACATTCTTTTTTTTCATACTGAGGGTTGTACTGCCACGCCAGAACCATCTCCGGCCTATGGTGACCCATGACTCAAGGGACTTAAAGACCCGGGGAGTTAAAAGCCGTACGACATGGGCCATGGGAATACCAATAAAGGCCTCAGGACCGGTTGACTTAATACAGTGAAGCATTCGCTTTATTCCCATGCCCGGATCAACAAAGACGGGTACAGCACCAATTTTAAAGAGAGCCATTGCCAGGGGGAAAAAATCATTTTCGGGCATGGCCATCAGCATGGTCTTGGTTCCTTTTCTGATTCCCGCTTCGGATAAGCCGCGTGCATAACGATCAGAGAGTTGATCCAGTTCTTTCATGGTCAAATATGTATCTTCTTTGCTTCCGGCGGCTGAATATACTATTGCTTTTTTATCGGGGAAGCGCACGGCACTCTGCCCGAGGTATCGGGCAAAATTGAGATTTTCTTTTATGCCGTCAAATATTTCATTTCTATTTTGCGTCTTTAACAAACTCATTCACTCCTCCAATTTCACCAACCCACTCCTTAAGAAGTCTCAGTCCTTCATCGACAGAGACTCCAGGAGAATAGCCAAGATCTCTTTTTGCCGCATCAATTGAATAGGTTGTAGAATGGGTCATCATTTCAAGAGCATAGCGGGTAATAGGCGGGGGATAATTTTCTGCCAGGTACGGTATCTTCCATACCACCTCAAAAATTGATGCTGCAACTTTTGCAGCACGAAGGCTTAATTTTTTACTTAATCGTGGAATCTCAAACTGGTCCGCCACCCGGTCTAAAAACTTCCAGCTGTCTACAGTATCATCATCAATAATAAAGTAGGCCTTTCCGCCAGCTTTATCTGAGCGCCCCGCCAGGATGCAGGCATCGGCGATATTGGTAACGTAACACATGTCGAGCATCACTTCCTTACCCTCAGTAAAATCTTTAAGCTTATTCTCTTTCAGCATTCGGACAATCCGGGGGAAAAAACCCGTTACGTCACGGGGCCCCCAGATTGCATGGGGTCTCAATGAGACTGTTGTCAGTCCATTTTTACCATTAGAGTCGAGAATCAGCTTTTCGGCTTTAGCCTTTGCTTCGGCATAGTAATTACCGAACTTCTCAGGATAAGGATACGATTCATCTATCATTTTTTGATCGGTAAAATCAAATACCACCCCGGGGCTGCTGATATATACCAGCCGTTTTACACCAGCGGCCAGACAGGCTTCGAGAACATTTTTCGAGCCGATATAATTTGCCTCGTTAAACTGTTTCCTTGAACCCCAGTCAGTAGCCCGTGCGGCGCTGTGATAGACAATATCAATACCTTCGACTGCCTTTTTAAGAGCCTCTTTATCCAGCAGGTCCCCGATAACATATTCAAGATCAGAATATTTTTTCAGATAATCACACGTTGAATTCTTTCTGACAAGTACCCGAACACTGTCCTGCGCGGCATAACTGTGATCAACGATATAGCTTCCAAGAAAACCGGTTGCTCCGGTAACTAAAACTTTCATTTTTCTATAACACCCAGACTTAAGGGTTTCCACCATGATGCCCCGAAGATTACTGTTTTTGTTACAATACGGGTTGTGGAAAGATTCTTTCCCTTTGCTACTTTCATTGACTGAGGAAGCTGAGGCAGATGCATTATTATGGTCAATGCAAACCCACACAATAGTGCCATCATCAAAGCCTCAGGCATCAAAAAATAGTAAATCAAAGCCGTCCCAACAATTTGACTGGTAAAGGCTGCACTCATAAGTATATATGCTGTTTTTTTATTCATGGTAATTGTATACTCCTAGTTTTTGTAAAGTACTGTAGCCGCGGTAAGACCCGCTCCTGCTGCATTAAACAAAATTTTATCATTCTCTTTAATCAGACCCTTCCTGAATGCGTTATGGTAGGCAACATTTAATGATGAAGAATGTATCTCTCCATGCTTCCTTTCACTACCCTCACCAGCTCCCTTGTAAGACGCTATTGATCCAGATATAGATTTAGTAAATTCATCTGACGACTGATTTGACAAAAGCATCAGTCCCTTTAGCTCGGATTCAGAGAGATGCAGTGAACTCAGGTATTCTTCTATTGATTTGACAGCGAAGGACTTCAATAATTCAGGATAATTTTCATCAACCTGTATCTCAAGACTCTCTCTTCCTTTCAAACCGTGCATTTTTGTATCCATGTAGGCTTCAACACCGGCAACACCTTCACGGTCTGTCTTAAACTGAAATGATTCGAAACCCCTGTCACTGGTTTCATCAAACTCAAGCACCATTGCGGCACCGGCATGAGCATAGGGGAACTCAGCAACCCGCTGCCTGGATGGATGGCTGTCACTTGAAACGAGAAGAGCTTTTCTCATATGAGTACTTTTAAAAATAGAATCCGCTGCCTGGGCTGCATAGAGGAAACCGCAGGCACCATTCATAAGATCAAAAGAAAGGACATGCCGTTCACTTGAATAGCCTGTACTGATGCCGAGTTTTCTTTGAATGAGAATAGCAACTGAAGGCTCGAAAAGATTGTAGTCCCTGAAAACACCGGTATTGATTACAACATCTATTTCATTTCTATCGATATTGTTGTCAGTCAGACAGTTTTCAGCTGCGATGTAGGCATGTTCTACAGAACTGTGAATATTTTCATCAGTGCTGATACCTGAAGCTTTGATTATTGTTCCCATTTTCGATTCACCTTTATACTCTGAATGATGTCAGCCCGATTACTACTCCCGATGCTGCAACCATCATGAGTACTCTCGAACCTTTTTCTAATTTATTCTGCTCAAAGCTGTTGTTAAGAACAACGAAATGAGTTGTAGTGGAAGTATTACCAAAATCTTCAACGCTGCTCAAAACCTTTGGCATTTTTTCAACATTGAAATATTTCTGAATGGCACCGACATGCTTATTGATAACACTGACCGCTGTCTGATGGGGGATTATATAGTCGTAGTCTTCTATGGATAATCCATATTTTTTTAAGGTGTCATCAATGAAACGGGGAAGATACTGGACCAGCTCCATACTCGAAAGCTTACTGCTGTTTGAATACATGGCGACACCCGGGTTTTTGTCACTTGGAAGACCAATGCAGTCAAGGGCATAGTCAGAAAGGGTAGTAAATTCAATAAAATCAATACCCTCTGCCTCATCCATGGATTCTTCAAGAATTACCGCAACTCCTGAGTCCCCTACCGTGAGTGAAGCAAACTGATCGGAAAAAGGATCTTTGATTTCTTTAATGGCCGTTTCTGTCAGGGAAGAACAACATTCCCCGCTGAACACTAGACCGTTCTTGACCATGCCTGACTGAATGAGCTTTTGAAGAAGGAACAAGCCGTTAGTCATACCGGCGCAGGCGTTTGATATATCATAATTTATTGCATTGTATGCCCCGATCTGGTTCTTAACCATCAGGCTCAGCGTGGGCTCAAAAACCGCCTTACCGGTATCCGCAAATCTTGATATCGATGTACAGATTACCGCCTCAATTTCATGGGGCTCAAGACTCGATTTTTTAAGACAGTCTTTAATTGCATCAACACCGAGTGAACAGGAATTTTCATCCTCTGCCTTAAACCTTCTGGTTTTAATACCGGTTATTCTTTCAATATCGAATGCCGGCGGCGGATCCATCTGCTGCATCAGGCTCTGAGTTGAAACGACTTCATGAGGCAGATACAGTCCGATACTTTCAAAACGAACATTATTCATAATACCCTCCCTTGATGTATGGTAGATTAATGATTTACTTAAAGTATGAAATAAAACCGGTTTGTTTATGTCGGGGCACTTAAAATCCTCAGCAGTAACGGAGCGACAATAAACCGGTAGCAATTGAGCTATTAGATTATCAGGAAAGATCTTTCCTTCTTTATATACCGATGACTTTAATTTTATCTTTATAAGAGGAAGAAACATCGATGACCCTGAACCTGTCAAAGAAAAATTTCTCAGATGACTTGATAATTATTGTGAACAGATTTTGCACAGCCCTGTTAGGCGGAAACGGCAGAAAAGATAAACAGAAGCAAGAAAACATACACGATAAAACCAGCCGGCCGGATACTTCACTATAGTGAAACTTAAAACACCCTGGTATTACAGGCGTTAGTCGCAGAAAAAAGAAACGACTGGACGGTTTCAGTTAACACAATGTTGAGACATCGGCAAAAAGAAAATCCCAGACAACACCCCAGGTGCCGGTAAAAAAATGATCACCCGCCTCTTGAAGAATCTGCAGCCTGATATTACCGCGGTCAGCGAGAGACCTCACTGTCTCAGAGGGATACCAGTTATCCTGCCGGGGAAGCAGTATGGTACTTTTTTCACCATGGTACATTAAATCATCAAAGGCATTATATCCCTTGATAAAAAGTATTTCCAAAAAGCTGCCTACATGGAAGTTTCCCGAAATAATATTAAGTCGTTTCCGATACTCTTCCTTTTTCCACTTCTCAGGCTCCATCCACTCTTCATTTTCAAGAACAGAAAGAGTAAACTTTTTATCACTGGTGAGAGCCGCAGCGATACCATTAAATTCCATGATGGTTCCGATACGATACATGTACCTGAGGGATTCTATACTGTCGAGAACCGGAGACACCAGAAGAAAGTGGTCACCTCGCCCATAGGCAGTAGCAAACTGAAGTACTGCATTGGCCCCTGCGCTGTGACCGAGGATGCAGAGAGGGCTCGAATCAGTTTTATACCGGGACAGAAATTCGTAGAGATCTCGGGTCGCCAGTTCGGGAACAAACTGCCCTTCAGAGGCTCCATGGCCCCGGGGATTAAAAAGAATCACACTGCAGCCCGCACTGGTAAATCGCTCAACGGGACAGCGGTACATCAAAACACTCCCCCCCATACAGGGCCACACCAGAACCGTCACCCGGGGATTTTCAACGAATGAACCGAAAACTTCAATTTCGGTTCCATCTGAAGTCTTAAAAGTTGAAATACTTTTTTTCATGGGTCACTATGACCATGCCCTTCAGTCTTTGCAATATTTTTTCAGATACACCGGGGGCTTCTTAAAAGAGATGGGTAAGGAAGTTAAGGCTGACAGTAGTAAAAAATTCACGAAAAAATACCCGATCACTATGCCGTCAAAAGTCTGACTGTAATAATAAGCTGAATAACAGAAGCAATACCGGTTGCAGCGAGTAAAAGTATCGACACCGGAAGCGTAAACTCTCTTCTTCCTTTGTAAATAAAAAAGCTGTGAATTAAAAGGGCAAAAATACCGGTTCCCGCGAGAACCAGTGAGTATATCAGTCCTGCCGGGGCGCCCCGGGATATTTCAACAAGGCCGTAGAGTATTGCCCCGAAGGCAGGAAGATGTATCAGCAGAAAAAACT
>CAZPEK010000160.1:0-1508 GCA_964585555.1 uncultured Leptospirales bacterium
CCTGCAGAAAGGCAATGCATATTGCCCGGACAAACGGGATGGCAGTCTCCCTTGATCTTTCCGATCCCGCACTTATCGGCAGAATACATGACCGTTTTAAGGATACCCTGGAGAATTATATATCCATAGTCTTTGTGAACGAAGATGAGGCTACCGCCTTTACCGGCTGTTCCCCTGAAGAAGCGCTTCTCGAGCTTGGTGAAATCTGTGAATGCGCCGTGGTTAAGCTGGGCGCCGAAGGCAGCATGATTCGTACCGGCGGCAGAACCTACCATGTTGAGGCTGCTGAAGCTGATGTTGTTAATACCAATGGTGCCGGTGATATGTATGCAGCGGGAATTCTCTATGGTATTACCCATGGTTTTTCCATGGATGAAGCGGGAACTCTGGCGAGCTACGCTGCCGCCCGGGTTGTCTCCCAGGTGCCGGCACGACTTTCAGAAGAAATAGACCCTGAAGAGGTGCTCGACTGATCTATCCGTAACCCCGACTCACCGGTGCTTTTCTTTTTTTGAAAGGAAGTTAAAGAGTGCTTCCCGGTTCTCAGCGACTTTTGTACCGGATTTATCCTTCAGACTGTTGTGGAGGCTTCGCGCAAGGGCCACCATGACTTCCAGTTCTTCTCCCTCAATACCTTCAGTGCAGGGACATGGAAAATCATCATTAAAGAGCGTACCGGTGCCGTGACAGTGGATGCACCGGGAAGGGGCTTTCATGGTTTTCATTATTCTGTTTCTTCCTGCCTGTATTGGGTTTCCTGATAAATTCGCACCTTTAAACTGGTTCCTGTACAGGTCTTCGTCAAGGTTTTTTAATTGTGTCGTGCAGGTTGCAAAGAGTATTCCCGGTTCCCCGTGCATTTTGCAATACAAAAGGCCCTGAGGGGAACCGAAAGGCACTTCTTCCTTTACTTCCTTATCAAAAATTTTTTGATTTTTGTTTTTTTTCTCTCCAGAGGGGGGCTCAGAGCCTCTTTTCCACGCTTGAGAGGGCTGACTGGGAATACAATAAAAAATTTAAACTTTTGGCATGAAACATGCTTTTATATTAGTTATGAAAGCACGAATACTAATTCCACGGTGCAGGGGACGTGTGGCACCACTATTTGATGTTGCCGCAGAGGTGACGGTTTTTTCCGCTGATGACGGAACAATAAAAGAAGAAACCGAAGTCTCAGTGAAGAATGTGTCACCCGCAGGGTGGCATTCCTGGTGTGAAGAAAATGGTGTTACACACCTGATATGCAGCGCCATCAGCAGGGGGTATAGCGACTATCTCAATGACCGGGGTATAGACATTATTCCCGGTATCAGGGGAAATGTAGGTGATGTGATCGAGGCGTGGATTAACCGGCGCCTGACGGTACAGAGCTACCAGATGCCCGGTTGCAGCTGGCGGAGAAATTTCACCAGCGGACAGTGCCCCCGGTACAGTGAAATTCTGAAGATGTACAAAAATACAAGAGAGGTAAATCCAATGAAAATAGCAATTTCTGCAGAAGAAAACAG
>CAZPEK010000160.1:1518-8254 GCA_964585555.1 uncultured Leptospirales bacterium
CTACGTGGCGTTGCGCGACGTCTCCCTGTCCAGCAGCCCCGGGTCGCGCATCTGGGCGAAGGTCGGAATCAGGATGCCGCGCTCCTTGCAGCGCTGCACGGTGCGGGTAATCTGCTCTTCGTTGATGGTCAGGTCGATGCTCGTTTTGGCCGGGCTAAGGGATTCATTATTTATGATATCGATACAGGTGAATTTGTTTATAAGGCAAATGATCAGAACCTGAATGCTCCCCAGGGAGCGGGCATCCAGTCGGCAAAAAATGTTATCGACGCGGGAGCCGGATCGATTCTCAGCGGCCATCTGGGGCCCAAGGCCTTTGCGACCCTCCAGGCAGCAGGTGTAAAAGTGTATACAAATGTTTCCGGTTCAATCACGGAAGCCATAGAAAAATATAAAGCCGGTGGCCTTACCCCCTCGGCGGGGGCGGACGTTGAAGGACACTGGTAGGAGAAAAGAGATGCCAGGTGGAGATAGAAGTGGACCGGAAGGTAAAGGAAGTATGACCGGGAGGGGCCTTGGACGCTGTTCAGGCTCAGGGACCCCGGGACGGGAAGATGATGCAGCCCCCCGCCGAGGACTTTTGGGTAAAAAAGGGATCGGTCATGGTTTACGCAATATTTTTAAGTCAACCGGCAAGACCATGACGCAGCGGAGTCTTGAAAACAGTGAAGACGTCTCTCCCGGCAGCGGCATGGGCCGTGGTACGGGCAGGGGAAGAGGCACCGGAAGGGGCCGTGGTCTTTCTTCCGCTGATATGCGAAAGGACAATAATTCATGACTCTGAGAATAGCTGTTGCAAGCGGTAAAGGCGGAACGGGAAAGACAACTGTCAGCTGCGGTCTTTCATGGCAGGCATCGAGAAATGGTGTCCCTGTATCCCTCGTTGACTGCGATGTAGAAGAACCGAATGTGAATCTTTTCCTCAAAGCGCCGATTGAGAAAAGTGAAGATGTCATGGTGCTGAATCCTGTTGTTGATATGGAGACCTGCACCGGCTGCGGTCTCTGTGGTGAAATGTGTCAGTTCAGCGGTATCGTTGTGGTAAACGGGAAGCCTCTTGTGTTTCAGGAAATGTGTCACTCCTGCGGGGGCTGCACGCTCGTGTGTCCCGTTAAGGCAATTACTGAAAAGGAGCGGCCCATTGGTATTATAGAATCAGGCAGCCTTGGAGATATAAGCTATGTCGGCGGAAGAATGAATGTCGGAGAGGCAAAGGCGCCGCCCCTGATTTCCGAGGTGGCAAAAAAGGCGGGAAATCCGGATATGCTTATCTATGATGCCCCGCCGGGAACCTCGTGTCCGGTTATCGAGACAGTCAGGAAGTCTGCTTTTACAATTCTCGTAACAGAACCGACGCCCTTCGGGCTCAATGACCTGGTACTTGCCGTAGAGATGATACGGGCTGTTGGTCTTCCTTTTGGTGTGGTCATTAATCGTTCTGACGCCGGTGATGATTGTGTGGAAAAATACTGCAGTGAAGAAAAGATAAACGTTCTGGGCCGTATTCCCTATTCGAGAGCTGTCGCAGAAGCCTATGCTGAGGGGAATGTTATTGAGGCTCTTGTCGAAGAATTTGGACATGTCCTGGAAGACATTCTTGAGAATAGTAAAAAAGGGGCAGGGATAAAATAAATGAAGGAATTAGTAATTATCAGCGGCAAGGGGGGGACTGGTAAAACCAGTGTGACCGCCTCGCTCGCTGCACTCGCCAATGACCCGGTTATTGTTGACTGTGATGTAGACGCGGCAGACCTTCACCTGGTCATAAAACCTGATATTGAAAAAGAACACGACTTCTTTTCCGGGAGTGTTGCAACAACAGACCTCTCGAAATGCACTTCATGCGGAAGATGCCGGGAGTTATGTCGTTTTGACGCGGTGCGGGATGATTTTTCCATTGACCCGGTTGCCTGTGAAGGGTGCAATGTCTGTGTTGAATTTTGTCCTGAAAAGGCGATATCTTTGCATGAAAAGATGGCTGGCAGGTGGTTCGAAGCAACAAGTGAATACGGTGCCACATATTTTGCCCGTCTTAATATTGCCGAGGATAATTCAGGTAAACTTGTTTCTGAGGTGCGCAACAAGGCGAAGATTTTTGCCCGGGACAACAACAAAGAATATGTAATAATCGATGGTCCTCTGGGAATTGGCTGCCCTGTGATTGCAAGTGTTACCGGGGCTTCCCTTTTGCTGATAGTGACTGAGCCGACTGTTTCCGGGGTTCATGACATGAAACGGGTCGTTGAGCTGGCGGAACATTTTCAGATACCGGTAATGGTCTGTATCAATAAGTATGATCTCAGTGACAAGGTCACTGCTGAGCTTGAGGCCTGGTGCGGGGAAAAAAATCTTCCTGTTGTGGGGAAAATTCCCTATGATATGGCGGTAACTGAGGCCATGGTTGCGGAACTTCCTGTTGTGAAATATTATGACGGCGCCGTAACTGCAGAGTTGAAAAATGTCTGGGGAAAAATTTTGGAGAAGCTCCGTGATTGAAATAAAACCCCTCGGAATTATTCACACTCCCTTTAAAGAAGTAACCGACGGCGTGCCTATCCAGGGAGCCCGTCACCCAGAAGGGGAGGGGCGTGTTGAGGTTTTTACTGAATACGCTGAAGGTCTTATGGACCTTGAAGGTTTTTCCCATATTTACCTGTTGTACCATTTTAACCGATGCGAAGATGTTTTTTTGATGGCCCGGCCCTATGCTGATGACTGTGAACATGGGATCTTTGCTATCCGGTCACCCCACCGTCCCAATCATATCGGTGTGACGGTGGTAGAGCTTGTTTCGGTGAAGGGAAATATTTTGACGGTTAAAGGTGTTGATATGCTTGACGGAACACCACTGGTTGATATCAAGCCTTATAATCCCGCATTTGACGCGCCCCGTGATGTGCGTGTCGGCTGGATGGAGAAACCCTCGGAAGCAAAGGGCTTCTCAAAAAAAGTTCACAGTACTGAATCCTGGCGTCATGAAGCCGGGTACGAAGATGAGAGAGGAAACAATGAGTGATCCAAAGAGTACCGGAAAACCTCCGGTTTTTGATCCTGAAAAAGCAAATGAAGAAAAAGAACTGAAAGAGGTTCTTGGGCGTATAAAGAATTCCCTGGTTGTGTTGTCGGGAAAAGGCGGTGTGGGGAAAAGTACCGTTGCGGTAAATCTCGCATCTGCTCTTGCGCGTCGCGGTTTTAAGACAGGGCTTCTTGATGTCGATGTACATGGACCGAGTGTTCCCGGTATGCTCGGCCTGATTGGTCAGAAGCCCGTTGCCACGCAGGCGGGTAAGCTTGTTCCTATTGAACATGAATCTTCTTTGAAGGTTATATCCGTCGGTTTCTTAATGGAAGACCAAAATGAGGCAGTAGTCTGGAGGGGCCCCCTGAAGCACGGGGTTATCAAACAGTTCATTAAGGATGTTGCGTGGGGCGACCTTGATTACCTTATTGTTGACAGTCCTCCCGGAACCGGTGATGAACCCCTTTCGGTTATCCAGCTTCTTGAAAATCCCAACGGCGCGGTTATTGTGACCACTCCACAGGATGTCGCCCTGAGTGATGTAAGAAAATCTATAACCTTCTGTAATAAACTCGAAATACCTGTTGCCGGTGTTATTGAAAACATGAGCGGATTTATCTGTCCTCACTGCAATGAGCGGGTTGATATTTTTAAAAGTGGTGGAGGGGAAGACATGGCAGCGCAGATGGGTGTTCCTTTCCTGGGAGATATACCTATTGAACCCGGTATCGTCAGCGGGGGAGATGAAGGAAAGCCCTTTGGTCTTGACGAGAAATCTGAAACAGCGGCAGCAACAGCCTTTGATGCTATTGTGGATAAGCTGGTAAAGAAATAAAGTTACTGAAACAGGCCGCCGACTACTTCGATGGCAAGCCTGTAGGTTTCTTCAAAGGGAAGTTTTGATTTGAAACCGGCGGCGTTTTTATGGCCGCCGCCGCCATTTTTCATGGCGATATCAGCGACATCGTATGGTCCCTTGGTTCTCATGCTTACCTTTACGGGGCCGCCGAAATCCTGTTTGACAAGTACACTTGCAATGACTCCCTTTACCGTCAGGGGAAGATTGATTGTCGGTTCGCCCTCGGTAAAGGTGGCACCGGTCTCATCGAGCATCTCAGTTGTGAGCTGCATGGCAATCATTTTTCCGTCATGCAGAACTTCCATCGATGAAAGGATTTTTCCCCGTAAAGCAAAACTTGATAATGAATTGCTCTCATAGAGGTGTTCGTAAATTTTAAAGGGATCAGCCCCCATCTCAATGCAGTGGGCCGCTATTTTATAAGTGGATGGTGATGTTTTCGGGTATCTGAAGCTTCCCGTGTCAAAGAGCATTCCCGTGTAAATTGCCTGTGCGGCCTTGAAAGAGAGAGGCTTATTGTAGTAGCTGATGATGTCATAAATGATTTCCGATGCAGAAGACGCTTCAACTTTTATGAAGTTTGATTCAAATTTATCCCGGTCGCCCTCGTGGTGATCTATAATAAAGAGATCCTGTACCTTGTCTTTGAGGCAATGGTATGCGGCTCCAATGTTATCATAATCATTGGTATCAAGAACAAACTGGGCATACTCTTTTATGTCTTCAGGTAAATCGAAATTCTCAGAATAGATATTAAATTCATTGTCGATGTCTATGAATTCAACGGTGTCGGGGGTGGCGTCTGAATTGATAATAATTGCGGTTTTTCCAAGGGCATGCAGCAGCTCAAGTAAAGCCAGTTCAGCCCCGAGGCCGTCAGCATCGGGACTTTCATGGGTTGATATTATGAACTTGTCGTACTTTGAGAGATATTTTTCAAAATTCTTAAAGCCCTTTTCCATTATCCTTCCGTTGAGAGTGCAAATTTTGCGATTATATCCTGATAAAGAAAATTACTGCCCATGCCTGTTGACGGTTTGCCTTTCTATTAAGTAGTTTGATCAGGCGTTTTTTGGCCTTTAGCGGAGAAACAAGTCTCAGCTTTCCCCTTTGTATGAATCCTTCAGTTTTTGGTGAATTGTTTCGAATATTTCTTTTTCCGTCAGTTTCATCTCTTCGAGTACATCTTCATCAATAATCTCAAACCTGGTTTTTCTGTTTTCAATGTCAACCAGTACATTTGCAAGATAGACAATGTAGACAAGATGCTTCACGTGATCCGGTGCCATGTGGGGTCGGTTATGAAGCTCGATTGCCGTTGTCAGGGCTTCGTTGAACTTCCATTTTTTTCCTATCATTGCACCCAGGGTGCTGTGGCTCAGACCGAGACTGATTTCTTCAAGAAGATTTGAATCATCAATACCCCTGAAACCGCCAATTGTCTTAAGCTTTTCGATCAGCTCTTTATCAATTGAGAGAAGCACCATGTTACCAATATCTGCAAGAAGGGCGGCAAGATAGGCAAAGTCGCTGATACGGGGGTGCTGCAGTTTGGCGCAAAGCTTCTGGGCATAATAGGCCCTTTTATAGCTGTTCTTCCATAATTTCTCGAAACGTTTATACCGGGAATCAATGATTTTAAAAACACCTGAGGCGACCAGGAGGGTATTGATCCCCTTCATGCCGATTTTCATGACAGCTTCTTCTATGGTATCAACTTTTCTGATTGTGATGTAGCCGGCTGAATTGGCAAGTTTCAGAATTGAGGTTGTCAGACCTGGGTCCCTTGAAATGCTGTCGGCAATATTTTTAATAGGAGTATCAGGGATACTGCAGAGCTTCTGGATTTCCGTTATGTTTTCGGGAAAGGCGGGAATCTCGTCAATCTCTTTTAGAATGCGTTCGGTTATTTCATGCCTTGACTTCTGGGGGGTGAGCATCTTGGGTATAGTCAGGGTAGAAATGGTGAGGTTTTCTTTTTTGTAAATCTTAAATTTTTCGGCTCCAAGACCGGTATTCCGAAAAAGCATCATGGCCATGATAAGTCCAAGACCGGCACCTTCTGAATCATCAAGGACATCTTCAAAGGCTTCTGAAATATCTTCGTATTTATAGGCCTTTGCCACCCGGGCATTGATCTTGTTTAGTTCCTGGTCAAGTATCGGAATATTGTTGATAACATTGATATGGATATGTTCTGCCGAGGTTTTAAAGGCAACCCTGACAACCAGATTTGACTGTTCAAGCTTTTCGAGGAATGGCGTTAGGTCTTCCTGGTAGGTTTCATCTTTGAAGGTTTCCATACCGTTACGGTAATCTTCAGTTTTATCGATATCAAGATTTTTTAGTTTAAAGTAGAGTCTTTTCAGGTTTGCCTTGACTGCATTATTGATGAGTTCCTTTACGATAGTAAGAATTGTATCTTTAATGTAAAGGATATCATATTCCTGAAGATAACGATGTATAATACGGGTAACCAGGGCTTCTGTTTCTCCGGTTACCTGATGAAACTGGATAAAAAAATCTTTTTCCTGTTTAATTGCTTCTTTAAAGACAGGGGGATTAATTACCAGATTAGACTGCTTTACCGTGTTCAAAGCAGTATTCTCCTTAATATATAATAAATTTACTCACAGTTTATTTAATTATCGGAAATAATCAAGTCTTTTACTCGAATTTTTATAGATAACCTGTCGTTCTTGTGTCATGACTTTTTTACTTTAACTTGACAGAAAAAGTAGTTATTCCATAAAATCGGGTTTTACGGCCTTACTGCCTTGCAGGGGTTTCCGGCAAACTGCATTGGGGCAATGTTATTAAGTTAAGAGTTTCACCGTTTTAAGAATGCCCCCCAAACC
>CAZPEK010000161.1:0-4806 GCA_964585555.1 uncultured Leptospirales bacterium
GGGTGTAGCGCAGCCAGGTAGCGCGCTTCGTTCGGGACGAAGAAGTCGGGAGTTCAAATCTCCCCATCCCGACATATACTTAACCCGGCAGCTGACTTAAAAAGAAAAGAAATTGAATATAACTTTTAGAAGCAGCATATAAAAATGTCCAGGAACAACCATATAGACATTCTTAACCGGGACTTCCCGTCTGACAAAGACGAGAAAAAGGGTATTGTTGATACTATTGCAGATGCAATAGTAAAAGAAGGTATTTCCCTTATAGCCAAAAAAGAAGAAATCTATCTCTCGATAGATGAGGCTGTCACTAATGCCATGGAGCACGGCAATGGGTGGCACAGGGAAAAACCTGTAGCAGTTAAAATAACCCGCGGGGAAAATGAACTTTTGGTCAACATCACCGACCAGGGAAAGGGCTTCAATTTTTCTAAAAAAAGAACTGACCCCACAGGGGCTGACCGCTTCGAGAAACGGGGACGGGGCCTCTTTATTATTTCAAAATTCTGCACCATATCCTGGAACAAAAAGGGAAACAGCATCACCCTCAGTTTCCCCCTTGAAACCACTTCATGAAAAAAAAGCAGCTCAGTGGATTTGACCTTTTCATTACACTTTTCACCCTGGGTTTATTTTTATCCCTTTTTTCCAGGGGAAATGATATTATAATCACCGCAGGCGTAACCGATATAATCAAGGATGTTCACCGCTTTTTGGAAGGATGGAATACCTTTTTTTCCAGGCTTTCCGCCGTAACTTCCCTTGTGGGCTTCAAGACCATTCTTCTCTTTTTAGCGGTACTTGTCATCTCATCGGGACTTTCCGCAATAGGAATTCCCCGGGGAAAATTTTCTTTCTTTTCTGCTCTCCTTATTACCGATATGGTCTGGATCGCCTTTAAGGACAGCTTTAATCCCGGCTCCCTCGACTACCTGGGGCCGATTATCCGGGCAAACCTGACCCTCGCTGTTCCGATGCTTCTCCCCTACGGGGGCCGGTTATTCTACACCAAGCTCTGGCCCCGCCTCAAAAGCAAACTTAAAAAAAACGAAGAAACCCCGGATAGCAATGCTGAAGAAATACTGGCCTGCTCTATTGATCTCTACCGTACCCTGAAAGAAAACCCCTCTGGAAGCAGTGTTACCCGTCAGAGTGAAGAACTTCTGAAACTCCTCAATAAGCTGAAATAAAGCTGAAATAATTTCCTTGCGAAGACCTGACATTCGGGATATACTGCAGTAAGATTTATTCGAATAAGGGGTTTTTATGAGCAGCATAGCAATAGAACGATTGATCAATCGCGCCCGTTATCTATTTATTCTCTTTTTTATTCTCGCTGCAGGTTCAGCCTATATGAGCGGCTCATCGATTGTCAGCTGGGGATCGATTTTATTAACCGACGCGGTTTTTCTTTCACTGGCCATAACCAACCAGGTTTTCATATCCCGAAACATTATTTCAACCCGTCTCATCTATATTTCTGTCACCATTGAATTTCTGCTTATTTTTTCCCTGAAGTTTCTCATGCATTTTGACGCTAAGGTGGGCTACGGTCTGACTATAAAAGAACCAGCTACCTTTCTGGTATACTTTCTCTTTATGATTATCACCGCCCTCAGGTACAATAAAAAGCTGAACCTCTACGCCGGCTCACTGGCCATTTCAACGTACATTATACTGCTTATCCTTGCGGTAGTTGACGGCAATATGCATTTTACCAGAGACATAGCAGAATATTTTCAAATGAATACCCTCAGAGCTTCAGCAGAAGCACCAAAAATTCTCTTTCTCGGAGCATTTACCTATTTTATCTATAAGATGGCTGAATTCACCACCGACAATATGGAGCGCCTCAAAGAGGCAGAAGAAGAAGCACGGCAAAACTACGGACAAATGAAGTCCCTGGTAGATACGGTTGAGACAACATCCCATGAACTATCAGAGGGCAGCGGTGATCTGACAGAGGTATCGGGAGGGATTACCGATATATTAAAACGCTTTGGAACCCTCATGGGGGAAGTTGATGCCATCAACACAACCATGCTTAAAAGCATCGGACAGGTGCGCGATAAATCAGATATGCAATATAAAACCGTTACAAAAAACTTTGACAAGATAAAGGAAATCGCGACCCTGATGGAAGATATTCACCGGGACAGCTCTGCCCAGCCTGATCAGGCGCGGCAGGCTATGACCCTTGCAACAACCAAAGAAGAGGGCATCCAAAAAACCATCACCGCTATCACGGCGATGAAAAAGAACTCCCAAAAAATAGAAGAAATTTCAAAAACCATTAGCGAGATTGCCGACCAGACCTCGCTCCTCTCCCTTAACGCGGCCATTGAATCAGCCCGGGCAGGAGACCATGGGAAAGGCTTTGCTGTAGTTGCCGACGAAATATCAAAACTTGCATCTATGAGTATTGATTCCTCAAAGGAAATAGCTTCTATCATCAACAATACAGTAAACAACATAGAGGATGTTTCCGCAATGATTGAAAACCTTGCTCAATACCTGCATCAGACTATTGGCTATGTGAAAGCAAATACTGAATTCATGATAAGCCTGAAACAGAATACCGAGAGAGAACTTGAAGAGAGTAAAATACTCTATGATTCCACAAAGGAAGTTGAAGAGTCAGCTCAAAATGTTATCAATGAAACCGACAACCAGAAGCAGGCGGTTGAAAAAATAGTCAAATGGTTTGACCAGGCCAATACCCTGGGAAGTGAAATCTCCGGCAACCTCTCTAATCTGACCAACCTTTCAGGATCCCTGGAAATACGGTCGAAAAAACTCGAACTTCTTATCGCTGAGGCAGAAGTAATGGAAAAAAAATAAACCCTCTCGGGCTGTATCTTTTTTAGCTGGACGATATATTCTATTTGACTATATTTAAGTATAACTTTAATTCGACACGATCAGCATATAAAGTAAAAAACGGGTAATAACATGGTAGAGTTCATTGATAATGCAGAGGATCGAACCTTCATACTGAAAGAAGAGGTTATATCAGCAAAGCTCCTGAAGATTGAGGAGATTCTGAATACCTTTATTCGGGAAGATGATAGAAATGCCATTATTGACCTGGCAAATGTTACCAAGATAGACTCAATGTCCCTTGCGGCATTGATCCGGGTAAAAAACAAGCTGGGTAAAACCGGGCGAAATCTCAACCTGATAAATCCGGGAGAAGGTGTTATGCGTGTTCTGGAACTGGCAGGTCTTGATGCCTTTCTGCTCGATTAAAAAAAAAGCCCCTGAGCCTTCGACAGATTGCATTGCCTTACACAGTTTCTTCCTTTCACGTCACCGATACAGCAGAACCTGCCCATAGGCATATGCCCGCAAATTATAACCATACCGAGTGAGGATAACTGAAATAATGAAAGCTCTGAAACCAGAAAACCGCATCCACCGAAACGGCCCGGTGGTACTGATAATTCTTGGTGGCGTCGGCATCGGCAACCATGATGAGGGAGATGCCCTTTACCTTGCCAGAACCCCCCTTCTTGACGAATTGATGGAAGGCACCATGAACACGGTCCTGAAGGCCCACGGTACCGCCGTAGGCCTCCCTGATGACGGAGACATGGGAAACTCCGAAGTGGGCCATAATGCCCTCGGCGCAGGAAGAATCTTTGACCAGGGTGCCAAGCTTGTTAACCGGGCCATAGAAAGTGAATCAATATACACCACAGAGACGTGGAAGGAACTTCTCAAAAAACCTCTTGATGAGGGGTCAACCCTGCACTTCATGGGACTTTTTTCCGACGGCAATGTGCATTCTCATATAAACCAGCTGATGAAGATGATTGCCCGATGCGACACCGAGGGGATTCAAAAAGTCCGTCTGCATATTCTCCTTGACGGCCGTGACGTGCCGGCCACCTCATCGCTTCAATATGTTGATCAGATGGAAAGTTTTCTGAAAAAATTAAACGACCAGGGCCGTGACTACCGCATCGCCTCAGGTGGAGGCCGCATGGTCACCACCATGGACCGTTACGAGGCTGACTGGGAAATCGTCAGGCGGGGCTGGGAGGCCCATGTTCTCGGCACGGCCCGCCCCTTTGCATCGGCCACTGAAGCAATAGAAACATTTTACAAAGAAGACAGTGATATTACCGACCAGTATCTTCCCTCCTTTACGATTACCGATGAAAAGGGCCCCATCGGTGCTATCGAAGATAATGATTCGGTTATATTTTTTAACTTTCGGGGAGACCGGGCCATTGAGATCTCCCGGGCCTTTGATGAAGAAAATTTTGACAAGTTCGACCGAAAAAAATATCCCAGCGTTACCTACGCCGGCATGATGGAATATGACGGTGACCTGCATATTCCGAAAAAATACCTGGTGCTTCCTCCTGACATCGATGAAACAATCAGTGAATTTCTGGTTACCACGGGCAAAAAGCAGTTTGCCATTTCTGAAACCCAGAAATTCGGTCATGTCACTTATTTCTGGAACGGCAACCGAAGTGGGAAATTTAACGATGAGCTTGAAGACTACGAAGAGATCCCCTCGGATAAACTTGAGTTCAACGAACGCCCCTGGATGAAGGCGGCTGAAATAACCGACAGTGTCATTAAAGCGGTTGAAGGGGGGAAGTATGATTTCATCCGCCTGAACCTGGCCAACGGCGAGCACCTGCCGTTCGAGGACGACGAGTTTGACTTCGCCGTGGTCTGGAGCGTGCTCGAATTCGCGGCCGACCCCCTGGCCATGCTCAGCGAGGCCGCGCGGGTGGCCGAGGAGGGCGTGCTGGTGGGCGATCCGCCCATCCTCGCTCGCGCCCAGGCCCA
>CAZPEK010000161.1:4816-8254 GCA_964585555.1 uncultured Leptospirales bacterium
AATCATCGCGGCGGAAACCCTTGATCTTTGCCTGCGCCGCCTGCTCCCGGTGATTAAAGAAAACCATGGCATCGCGTTTATTACCGCTGACCACGGCAACCTCGACGAAATGTTCGAACTGGACAAAAAGGGGAACTTTAAGATAGATTCAGAAACGGGAGAAAAACGAAAGCTGACTTCCCACACCCTTAACAGGGTTCCGGCAATTATTTTTGATCCTGATTATAACGATGAATATAAGCTCTCTGATTCACCTGAGCCGGGCCTCGCCAATGTTGCAGCGACCCTGCTGATGCTGATGGACTTAGAGGTGCCGGAAGGTTTTCTTCCTTCTATCATTGAATGGAAGTAGAAGGTATCGGTTTTTCAAAAATTTCATGGTGCGGAAACCCGCACCATGACAGCCGCATGTGTTCATGAAAGTATTATGCGTTAATCCTCCAATTGAAGATTTCTATTCAACATCAATCAGGCGACAGCCCCTGGGCCTGCTCTATATAATTGCCGCAATAAAAAAGGCCAGCCATGATGTATCTCTATTGAACTGTCATACCCCTAAAAAACGGCAGCTTCCCCTTCCAGGTGAGTTCAACTATCTGAAACGGTTCATTGGGGCGGAAAGCAGGTCGTTCCCTTTTAAAAATTATTATCATTTTGGAATGAGTTTTCAGGAAATTGAAAAACGGATAAAAGAATCTGATGCTGAAATATTTTTCATCTCTTCACTCTTTACGACCTACTATGAAGAAGTTGTAAGGATAATTGATATCATTAGAACACACCATGGGTCAAAGCCAGTTGTGACAGGGGGATATCATGGATCGCTTTACCCGGAATTTTTTCTAAATAATTGTGACGTTGATTTTGTAATAACAGGTGAGGGAGAAAAAAGTTCAGTACAACTTCTGGATTGCCTCGCCGGGACAAGTAATTTTGAAAACATACCGTCACTATCTTATAAAAAAAGTGACATTATCATAAAAAACAGATCATCAGTATCGAATATTGATGATCTGTTTCCTCCAGAAAGGTCTTTTTTAAAAACACGTGATCTGAGGGCCTATGGGAATATTTTCATCTCAATGATAACATCAAGGGGATGCCCCAACAACTGTGAGTTCTGTACCGGAAAATCCCTGTGGGGAAAATCATACAGGACAAGAAGCATCGTTTCTGTGATAAATGAAATCAGAGAGTGCGTTGAACAATACGATGCGGATATAATCAACCTGGAAGATGACAATCTTTTTCCAACAGAAAAAAGGGCCGTTGAAACATTAAACGAAATCATAAATTACAAAAAGGAATCTGGTGCCCGCTTTGAACTTGCGGCAATGAATGGAATTTCACTGGAGAACCTTAATGAAGACATTGTGGTTCTGATGAAAAAGGCGGGCTTTAATGAGATCAACATCTCCCTGGTGACCTATTCAAAGAAACTTCAAAACGAAAACAAAAGACCCTTCGATTCAGAAAAATTCAAATCTATCGCCCTGAAGGGGAAATCAATCGGGATGAATGTGAGGACCTATTTTATACTGGGGCTTCCCTCTCAGACAAAAGATGAAGTGGCAGACACAATTAATTTCCTCAAGGGACTGGATGTAAAAATTTTTCCATCGGTATACTATGACGTTAACAGACCCCGGGAAGAATGGAAGGTCCAGAGGTCTTCAGCTTTTTTCAATGAGACAGATCATTTATCACGGGATGATTTGATTCGATTTTTTACTATGTGTATTGGCCCGAGGCTTTAAAAATACTCAAGGGCCTTCAAAAAACCTGGCCCTTGTACCCTGGTACTTTTACATTTACTTAATACCTTCCATATCCATGACCAGCCGCGCTGCCATCCACCCGTTTACCTGGCAGCTTCCGAAACCGTGGGCCACCTTTGTCCAGTTGCTGGCAATAAAAACATTATCTATCGGGGTGTTTATCGGAATCTTATCAAACTGTTCCGGGGTCATGTCAAAGCCGTAGACGATGCCTCCCCGGTTCATGGTAAATCGCTCAAGGGTGCGGGGAGTGTAGCCGACTTTCACATCAATGTATTTAGACTTGGCCAGTTCTGGAATAGCCTCGGCAGCCAGGGCAATCAGTTCATCCATTTTTTTATTTTTTAGTTTATCATAGGCCTTTTCATCCTTTGGCCACTGACTGATATCAGCATAGGCGTCGAGCTTAACTACTGATCTGCCAGGAGGCGCATACACCGGATCGCCAAGGTTTGTGTATATGGCGATTACTACTGCGCCGTTTTTGTAATCACCCTTCATCATGCTCTCATAGTTTTTTCGCGTGCTGACATGCCTGTTTACGAACATTTCGTAATCTGTGTACCCCCGCTTTTTCAGGTCGATGTTCAGCCCGAGCCAGACACCAAAGAGAGAATTTGCCTTTTTCTTTCTCTTAAGGTCTTCAAGGTAAGACTCTGGCAGTTCTTTTTTGTCTATCAGTTTTTCTGTAAGCTGATACGGATCGGTATTAGATATCACATAACGTGAAGAATAAATTCTACCTTCATCTGTTTTTATGCCCCGTGCGAGCCCATCCTTTATAATAATTTTAGTTGCCCTGGTGCCTGTTTTTATGGTTCCGCCCAGTTCTCGTATCCTTTCGGCATAGGCGTTAGCCAGGGCCTGCGAACTTCCTTTAACATGCCAGGAACCGTCAGCAAGATAGGTGTTCATGGCCAGCATGAAAAGAATTGCAGAGAGTTCATCGTTCGGCGGCCCGAGATAGCACCAGAGCTGTGAAACGTGAGCCTTAAGCTTATCACTCTTAAAGCATTCATCCATCATGTCTTTTACCGTTTTGTTTCTCCAGGTAAACAGGGCATTCTGGCGAACCGGGACCATCATTTTTGTAAAAAAGTTTTTGAAGGAAGACTGCCTGAACATGTTGCGAAGCTCCATTGCCTGGCTGGCGGTCTTTGAACAGATTGAGCGAAAACGATCGATACCCTCTGCTTCATCAGGGAAAGCCTTTTTTAAGGCACCAGTGTAGCCCTTCCAGTCAGCGGGAACAGAAACATCTGAGCCTGGAATAATTGACCGATAAAGGTGGTCAAGTTGTATCAGCTTTACCTTGTCATAGACACCGCAGGCCTTCATGAGCCTGTTTAAGCTGCTGCCCTCAGCCCCTCCCGCCATTTCATGAAGCGATACGTCAAAGGTATATTTTCCCCGGCTGAAGTCAGTTGAGCATCCTCCAACCTTGAAGTGCTGTTCTACCAGGAGAACCTTCATGCCTTTGGATGAGCAGTGTGCTGCTGCCGAAAGACCGCCGAGGCCGCCGCCAATTACAACAACATCATAGTCCGCCCTGAACTCAGGGCGTGACGGTCCGCAGGCCGTGAAGGAAGCAAAAATAACAAGAGTAACCTTAGTTGCAATTATTTTTTAATTAATTATTATTTGTTACCTCCGGTCAGTA